>DASXUN010000008.1 GCA_036504815.1 Gemmatimonadaceae bacterium
CTCCTCGTTCCACATCTCCTCCCTCGTTCCTAGGCCTCTACCTCCTCCTCGTTCCGCTACGGAGTTGCCTTTCGCTCCTCGGCCTTCTTCGCCGTCGGATCCACGAGTGATCTCCGATCCTTCAGGTGCTGTTCCATCTGCAGCCGCGGCACCCCGTCCTTCAGCCAGTCCGGCGCCGGCATGTCGCGCAGGAACGTGTCGAACCACTCCTGCATGCGCACGGCGTAGTCCTTCTGGTTGGCGGGACGGGACAGGCCGTGGTTCTCGCCGACGTACTCGAGCAGCACCACATCCTTGCCCAGCTCGCGCAGCGTGTTGTAGTACGTGATCCCCTGGTTGAAGTCCACCGCGCCGTCGCGGTCGTTGTGGAGGATCATGAACGGCATCTTCAGGTTGTTGGCGAACCGGTTCGGCGAGTTGCGGATGTATGGGTCGGGATTGCGCGCGTAGCTGTCGCTGAACCGTCCCTGGCTCGAGATGAAGATCGGCTGGTTGGCCGAGCCCGAGTTCCAGTAGACCGAACTGAACATCGAGACCATGTCGGTGAGCGGCGCGCCGGCGATGGCCGTCTTGAAGATGTCGGTCTGCGTCGTGATGAACGTCGTCTGGTAGCCGCCCCAGCTGTGCCCCTGCAGGCCGACGCGCGAGGGATCCACGATGCCGGTGGCAATGGCGGCCTTCACCGCCGGCACGACGCACGCCACCGCGGAACGCCCCGGATCGTCGAGCTTGTAGGTGATGTCGGGCTGGAAGAACGCGTAGCCGCGGGACGTGTAGACCGCGGGGTTCGCGTAGCGCGTCGCGTTGGGCTGCGGATAGACGTTGTAGCCCTGCGACAGCTTCTCGTAGATGTACGTCAGCGTCGGGTACTTCTTGCCGTTCTCGTAGTTGGCCGGCAGGAAGAGCGCGCCCTGCAGCGTGTCGCCGTGGTCGCAGACGTAGTTGACGAGCCGCGCGCCGCTCGACCAGAGCACGTCCTTCTGCTGCGGGTTCGCGTCGGTCAACCGGCGCTCGTTGACGAGCCCCGCATCGGCGGCGTACACGTCGGGGTACTTCACGACCGTCTGCCGCGTGAAGAACCAGGTGTCGGCGTCGCGCGCCTTGCGGTAGTCCACCTTGTTCTCTTCCCAGGTGATCACCGTCGCGCCGCCCTTGATGGCGTCCACGCGCGACAGCCCTTCCTTCTTGGTCCACTCCCCGTACGTCTCGAAGAGGAGCGGCTTGGCGACGTCGATGCCGCGCTCGCGATACGGCGCACCCACGCGGGCCTGATACCGGATGCGGTCCTTGCGTCCGTTGGCCGTGAGGTTCTGCGCCGCACCCTTGAGCGGGAGCTTCCACACGTCCCAGTTGTCGCGCACCAGCAGCGCGCTCCCGTCCTTGCTCCAGCCAAGCGGCGGCGCGGCCTGCGGCTTGATGGTGTTGTGGTCGTCCTCGTCGTCCCAGAACTTCGCGTCCACGCCCGTGGTCAGCGTGCGGGTGGTGGCGGTGGCGAAGTCGTAGACCTTGTAGTCGCCGTCGTCGTAGAACGCCGCGCGCTCGCCATCGGGCGAGAAGGTGACGCCGCCGCCGAAACCGCCACCGCCGCGCAGCTTGGTCGCGAGCGGCTTCCGCGCGCCGGTGGTGATGTCGATGGCGTAGACGTCGCGGAACGCCTTGCCGTCCACGCTTGCCTGCCGCTCGTACGGCGTGATGTCGGTCCCCACCGCCCAGCGGTCGCGCGAGGCCGTCTGCACGTCGCGCACCTTGGCGTCGGCGAGCCGCACCACCTTGGCCGTGCCGACGTGGTACGCGGCGAGGTAGCTGAACGTCTTGTCCTGCGCCTCCTGCACCTGCTGCTGTGCCTGCAGGCGTGGATCCTTCCAGTGCCACAGGATGAGCGACGGCATGTCCTCGTCGGTCTGCGGCGCGGCCGCCACCTGGCCGGTGTTGCCGGCGCCTGGCGCGGTGCCACCCGGGCTGGGCGGCGTGAAGTTGCCGGCCGCTTCACGCGGACGCGGCGGACGCGGCTCGCGCAAACCAAAGTAGAGCACGGCCTGTGTCTCGCCCCAGCGCGGCGAGCGGTCGCCGCTCACCACCAGGCCACCGTCGATGCCGGCCGACTTGGCGTTGACCTCGAACGACGTCGGCGCCGCGCCGTTGAGTCCCTTGAAGCCGAGCACGCTGAACGACGTGTCGCTGGTGGCCGTGTCCACGGTGGAACGCAGGATGGCCAGCGCGTCGCCCGAGTCGATCCAGGCCAGGCGGCGGTAGCTTGCCTTCGCCGCGTCGAGCGAGCGCGTGACGCCGGTGGCGACCTCGCGCAGCTGCAGCGAGTTGCCGATGAGGTCGCGCGCGTCAAGCGTGTAGGCGAGCCAGCGTCCCGATTCATCGAACGCGAACTCGCTCACCCCCGCAATGGTGATCGGCGTGCCGCCGGCGAGGTTCACGACTTCGAGCACCGTGCCGCCGCCCGCGGGCGCGCCGCCGCCCGCGCCCCCCGCCGGCGCCGCATCGGGCGCCGTGTGATGGATGGCGATCCAATCCGACTTGTCACCGCCAAAGCGATAGGCGCGCACACGCTCGAAGTCGCGCTTGGTCCCCGTGGCGAGTTCCACCACCGACAGCCTGTTGCTGAGCGAGGCGCGGGTGCGCCGCGCGCGCTTGGCGTCGGCCGACTTGGGATAGACCACGAACGCCGCCCACTTGCCGTTGCCCGAGAGCGAGACGGGTGCCAGCGGCAACGCGCCGCCGAAGCCGCCGAAGCCGCCGAAACCGCCCGCTGCCGGCGCCTCGCCGACCGGGAACTTCATCTCCTTGGCACCGGATGCGGTGGCGCGTATCACCACGTCGCCATCCCCCTCGTTGGGGGCGAGGACATAGGCGAACCACTTGCCGTCATTCGAAACCTGCGACGACCGAATGGACTTCCAGGTCAGCAGGTCGGTGAGCGACAACGGCTGCGGCGTGGCCGGCTTGGCCGCGGCGGGCTTCGCCGCCGTGGAGTCCTGGGCCGCGCCCAGGATCGGTGCCGCGAGAACGGCGAGGAGCACGAAGAGACGGCGCATGGGGCCTCGGGGAGGAATGCAGATGCCGTGGGGGGACAGGAAAGCTACGCACGGATGCGCGAGGGCGCTGAGCGGGACGGGCGGGCCCGGGGCGGCGCCTTGCGGCAAAAGTTAGTAGATACTAACTTTGATTCGTGGCCATTCCTACCTCCGCCCCTCCGCGTCCCGAATCGCCCGTCGGCGGCTTCCGGCGCGCCCGCACCGCGCCGTCGCTTTCCGAGTCGTACCGCACCATCTCGGTGGACGGCACCACCTGGTTCCGCAAGCTGCTCGCCTTCGCCGGTCCGGGGTACCTGGTGGCCGTCGGCTACATGGACCCGGGCAACTGGGCCACCGACATCGCCGGCGGCTCGCGCTTTGGCTACACCCTGCTCAGCGTCATCCTCCTCTCCAACCTGATGGCGGTCCTGCTGCAGGGACTCTCCAGCAAGCTGGGCATCGTCACCGGACGCGACCTCGCACAGGCCTGCCGCGACCACTACTCGCGCCCAACCGCGATCTTCCTCTGGTTCCTCTGCGAAATCGCCATCGCCGCCTGCGACCTGGCCGAGGTCATCGGCTCGGCGATCGCGCTCCACCTGCTCTTCGGCATCCCGCTGACCTGGGGCATCATCATCACCGCGGTGGATGTGCTCATCCTGCTCGCGCTGCAGCGGCGCGGCTTCCGCGTGCTCGAGGCGCTGGTCATCGTGCTGATCGCCACCATCGGCGCCTGCTTCCTCTTCGAGATGGTCATCTCGCGCCCCGACCTCGGCGCGGTGGCGCGCGGCTTCATCCCGACGCCGGAGATCGTGCGCAATCCGGAGATGCTCTACATCGCCATCGGCATCCTCGGCGCCACGGTGATGCCGCACAACCTGTACCTCCACTCGTCGGTGGTGCAGACGCGGCGCTACGCGGAAACGGCGCAGGGGAAGCGCGAGGCGGTGCGGTTCGCGTTCATCGATTCCACCATCGCCCTCACGTCGGCGCTGTTCATCAATGCCGCCATCCTCATCGTCGCGGCCGCCACCTTCCACACGACCGGCAACACGCAGGTGGCCGAGATCCAGGACGCGCACAAGCTCCTCACGCCGCTGCTGGGCGTGGCCGGCGCGTCGACGGTCTTCGCGCTGGCGCTGCTGGCGAGCGGGCAGAACTCGACGCTCACCGGCACGCTCGCCGGCCAGATCGTGATGGAGGGCTTCCTGGACCTGCGTCTCCGCCCGTGGGTGCGCCGGTCCATCACGCGCGCGGTGGCCATCGTGCCGGCGGTCATCGTCAGTGTGATGTACGGCGAGAGCGGCACGGCGAGGCTCCTCATCTTCAGCCAGGTGATCCTCTCGCTGCAGCTGTCGTTCGCGGTCTTCCCGCTCGTCATCTTCACGTCGGACAAGGCCAAGATGGGTGAGTTCGCGAACCCGCCCTGGCTCAAGGGGCTGGCCTACGTGGTGGCCGGCTTCATTGCGACCCTCAACGGATGGCTGCTCGTGCAGACCATCGCGGGATGGACTTCCTGATGTATCACCGCATCCTCGTCCCGCTCGAGAACACGCGCACCGATCGCGTGATCGTCGCCCACGTGCGCACGCTGGCGCACCACTGCGGCGCGGCCATCATCCTCATCCATGTCGCCGACGGCTTCGCCGCGCGCAACCTGGCGCAGCTCGACCTGCGCGAGAGCGAGGAGATGCGCCGCGACCGCGCCTATCTCGACGCCGTCTGCGAGGAACTCGTCGCCGATGGGCTGACCTGCGAGGCGGTGCTGGCCTGCGGCAATCCGGCCGATGAGATCTCGTCGGCCGCCGAGCGTGAGCAGGCCGATCTCATCGCGATGGCGACGCACGGACACCGCGGGCTCAACGACCTGATTCGCGGCAGCGTCGCCAGCGAGGTCCGGCATCGCACGCACGTCCCGGTGCTGATGGTGCGGGAGGCGCAGCTGAAGGGGCCCGCGTGACGGCGGCGCGCACGACGCAGCGTGCGGCGCAACGCCCGGCTCACCAGGTCCGCTCGGCACCCGCATCCGCCCCGGCGCTGACGGGTCAGGCGGAGGATTATCTCAAGGCCATCTATGAGATAGAGCGCGATGGCGAACCGGCCGGCACCACGGCCATTGCGGCGCGGCTCGGCATTGCGTCGGCCTCCGCCAGCGGCATGGTGCGGCGGCTCGCGCGGCAGAGTCTCGTGGCGGTGGAGCGGTACCACGGCGCGCGGCTCACGGCGCGTGGCCGGCGCGTGGCGCTGCAGTTGATCCGGCGGCACCGCATTCTCGAGAGCTATCTCGTCACCCGGCTCGGCTTCGGCTGGGACGGCGTGCACGACGAAGCGGAGCGCCTGGAGCATGCGGCCAGTCCGCGTTTGATCGCGTCGATGGCGGCCGCGCTCGGCGATCCGAAGGTCGATCCGCACGGCGCGCCAATCCCGCGCCCCGACGGGACGGTGGACGACGCGCGCCTGCGGACGGTGGATGACCTGCCGGTCGGCGCGGCGGCGCGCGTGGCGCGCATGAGCGATCGCGATCCGGCGCTGCTGCGCTACCTCGGCGAGCTCGGGATCCGCCCCGGCGCGTCGCTGCGGCTGGTGGACCGCGGGCCGTTCGACGGGCCGCTCACGGTGGCGGTGGGCCGGGCGCGGCATGTCATCGGGTCGGCGGTGGCGCGAAAGGTCTACGTGCGCTAGGTCGCGTGGTGCGCGGGCACGGGCACGGTGGGGTGCACGGGAAGGGGAATACCCCACTTGCGTGAATCTCACTACTAAGCTAATATTCCCTCCGTCACCCCCGGCCCCCCGGCGGGGCACCCTGGACCCTGAAGGACTACGGAGTATTGACGGATGCGCTCAGTGGCTGGCTTGTTCGCTCTGCTCGTCGCCACGGCGGCGGGTGCGCAGGATGCGAAGTTCGTGAAGGATGCGGCACACAGCGAGATCAACTTCGTGGCCGAGTCGCGCCTGCTAGACGCGCACGGCTACTGGGAGAAGTGGGACGCCGACATCAGCTTCGATCCGACCGACTGGCAGAAAGCGTCGGTGCGCCTGGTGATCGATGCCAAGAGTATCAACACCCGCGTGTCGGCGCGCGACACTCACCTGCGCAGCAAGGATTTCTTCGCCACCGACTCCTTCCCGCAGATCACCTTCGTCTCGAAGATCGTGAACAAGGTGGGCGACGCGAAGGTCAACATCACGGGCGACCTGACCATCCGCGGCGTCACCAAGCCGGTGACCATCCCGGGAACGCTCGTTTTCTATGACGAGAAGGCGAAGATGGGGCGGATGAAGGGGCAGTTCACCATCGTGCGCTCCGAGTACGGCGTGAGCTTCAACTCGTCGATGAACCCCATCGCCGACGAAGTGCCGGTGACGTTTGACATTTCGTTCAAGGCGGCGCAGAAGTAACGGAGACGGCGAGCGGAACGAGGACGGGGTAGAGGCTCGGCGAGGCGGAACGAGGTGCGGAACGAGGAGGGAGGTCGCTGGTGCGCCAGGGACCTCCCTCCTCGTTCCACCCCTCCTCGCCCCTCGCCAGGCCTCTACCCCCTCCTCGTTCCGCCATATTGTTGTCGTGCTTACCATCCACCACGCCGACAACCTCAAGGCCCTCGCCGCCTATCCCGACGCGAGCTTCGCCCTGATCTACATCGATCCGCCTTTCAACACCGGCCGCTCGCAGGTGCGAACGAGCTGGAAGGCGCAACGGGTCGCGCGGGGCGGGCGCGTGGCGTTCAACGGCAAGCGGTATGCGCAAGTGCGCACGGGAAGCCGCTCCTTCGACGACGCCTTCGACGACTACCTGGCCTTTCTCGAGCCGCGGCTGGTCGAGGCACGGCGCCTGCTGACGCCCACCGGATCGCTGTTCGTGCACCTCGACTACCGCGAGGTGCATTACGCCAAGGTGATGCTCGACCGGATCTTCGGGCGCGCCTCGTTCATCAACGAGATCATCTGGGCGTACGACTACGGCGCGCGCACCAACAAGCGTTGGAGCCCCAAGCACGACAACCTCCTCTGGTACGCGCGCGACCCGAAGCGCTACACCTTCAACCAGGACGCAGCCGACCGCGTCCCCTACATGGCGCCGGGCCTGGTGGGAGCGGAGAAGGCGGCGCGCGGGAAGGTGCCCACCGACACATGGTGGCATACCATCGTGAGCCCGACCGGCAAGGAGAAGACCGGTTATCCGGCGCAGAAGCCGCTGGGAATTCTCGAGCGGATCGTGCGCGTGCACTCCAAGCCCGGCGACCGCCTGCTCGACTTCTTCGCAGGGAGCGGCTCCTTTGGCGATGCGGCCGACCGCAACGACCGCGACTGCGTGCTGGTTGACGCGAGCCGCGCGGCGATGACCGTGATGAAGAAGCGGTTCCGGGGGCGCGACGTGAAATTCGTGTGAGGCGGGAGACGACAACCGCCGTGTATGTCCGTGCTGCTCCGTGTAATCCGTGGTATTCCGTCGCCGCTACCTTGTCCGCCGCGCCGCCTCCCACGCGCTCCGCAATTCGGCCACCTCATCCGCTTCCGTCGGCAGCAGCGACCATGTGGTCGGCGGCAGGAACATCACGGCGTCGCCAAACTCGGTGGGCGACTCGAACTTGATGGTGTACGTCTTGGGGTTCGTGAAGCTCGGCCCGTCGATGGCCCGCACCGCCGACAGCGGGACGCGGATCTCGTAGCGGAAGTTCGAGATGATCAGTTCGTCGTCGTCGAGGACGACGTGCTTCAGCGGCACCACCGTCACCCAGAGAATGGCGAGCACGGGGATCGCGCCGACGAGCATCATGAGCAGGAACGCCGTCGGCGACAGGCCGTTCAGGTGCATATGCGGACTGTCGAGTCCAAGGATATAGGGCGACGCCCCGCCAACGATCATGCTTCCCATGACGAGCACGGGAAGCAGGACCTTGTAGGTGAAGGTCGATCGCGATGACAGCGACTTGGCCAGTCCAGCCTCCATGTCCGGGGCGCCCCGGTGTTCGGGGAACGCCGCTACGGTTTCAGTCTCGCCACCAGCCAGTCCGCCAGCGTCCCCATCACTTCACCGTCAATGCGGCCGCTCGTGAGCTTTACGTAGCCACCGGGAAATCCGCTCGGGTCGATCAGGAAGAGATGATTGCGGTCCTTGAAGACCTTCATCGTCACGTCCTTGTTGCCGCCGGCCTTGAACGCCTGCTCGAGCACCGGCGCCTGGTCCGGCGTCACCTGCTGGTCGGTGCCACCCTGCAGGATGAGCACCGGCACCTTCACCTTCCTGGCCGTCGGCACCGGGTCGTACGCGAGGAAGTACTGCATCCACGGCACCTTCGCCGTGGTGGAGTCGAACGCGGCCGTCGCGGCCTTGAGCGCGCTGTCCTTGCTGGCGGCGGGGACCTGCTCGGCGCCCATGATGCCGTTCTTCAATTGGAAGTCGATGATGCGCTGCCCCGTGTACGCGGGGCCGGCGAGCAGCACGATGCCGGCGAGCCTGGGGTCGGTGCTCGCGACGAGCGGCGCGATCATCCCGCCCTCGCTGTGCCCGGCCAGCGCGATGCGCGCGCCGTCGATCTCGGGCCGCGCGCGCAGGAAGGCGATGCCGGCGCGAATGTCGTCGGCGAAGTCGGCGCTGGTGGCCTTCTGCACGTCACCGCCCGAGCCGTTGATGGCGCGGTCGTCCAGCCGCAGCACCGCGATGCCGCGGCGGCCCAGCGTGTCGGCCACCTGCCGGAAGAGCCGGTAGTTCGGCACGAGCGGGATGTATTCATCGCGATCCTGCTGGCCGCTGCCGGTGATCGTGATGACGGCCGGGAGCTTCCGGGTCGCACCCTTCGGCAGGGTGAGCGTGCCCGTGAGCACGTGGCCGGCGGGCGACTTCACCGTGACTTCCTCGGCGGTGTACGGCGCACCGGCCGGCGCGCCGTAGTCGGGGCGCCCGATGGAGATCTTGTCCGCCGCCGCGCCGTCCACGCGCGTGATGACGATGTTCTGCGACGGGAGCACGCCGCCGGTGATCTGGTCGTTCGCGTCAATCCCAAAGCGCGTTTCCTGTCCGGCGACGCGCACGACCACGGAATCCTTGCCGAGGAACTCGATCATCACCTCGAGCTGGGTTCCCGCCGAGAGCGCGAACATCGGCACCATGGCCCTCGCGCCCTGCGCGCGGGCCCGTTGCACCGCCAGTTCGAACATCGCGAAGTCGTTGTTCAGCAGCGGCAGCGGCTTGTTCTTGATCGCGCGCGCCAGCCGGCGCTCCGCGCCGCCAAGCTGCACCGTGATGAAGGCGGAATCGGCGGTCATCGTCTGCACGCCGCTCTGCAGCGGCGGCGTGTCCGGACGGGCGCCGGTGCCCCACGCCTTGAAGGCAAACGACGGGACGAACGGGCCGGCAGCGAGATCGGCGGTGAAGGTCATGCGCCCCTGACCCTTCATCAGGAGGTCGCCGCTGATAGACGAACGGCTGCGCGTGACACGCTCGACCACGATGGTATCGCCGCCGCGCGTCAGCACGTAGGCGGATTGCGGCACCGCCACCGGCGCCGCGACCTGCTCCTGGCTGGCGGCGGCCTTCGGCGTCAGCGCCAGGAAGATCCCGACGGCGAGCAGCGCCGCGATGATCACGAGAAGGATGATGAGCCACTGCTGCCGCTCATTGGCGGTGGCATCCGCGGACGTCTGGGACATCGATGAGTCCTCGCCGGAGTCCGGCGCATTCAACCGGTGGAAAAGGCGCACGAGCACAGCCGCGATCGCGATGCCGAGTATGGTCATCGCGACCCACGGCTTGCTGAACGGCAGGTGATGGTTCGTACGCAGGCCGGCCGCGAGGAGCGCGGCGACCGCCGCGACCACGAAAGCGGCGCCGCGTTCGCGGGGCGAACGGGCGTGACGGCTGCAATGCGGGATGAACATCACGGCTCCGGGTGCGGACGGTCATCGTCGCTCTGTTCCCTGGTCCACGAAAGGAAGGCGATGAAGCCGAAGAGAAGGGCGAGGGCGGAGATGACGTAGCCGAGGAGTGGCGGCGGCGGGTTCTGGCTGCGGGGGCCGACGATGAAGATGAGCAGCGCGATGGCGAGCAGGATCACGAAGACCACCAGCATGCCAACGGTTGCATCGTGCTGGGTCGGCGGCTTCGCGGGCCCGCGCTTCAGGGTGTGCGGCGGAGGAATGAAGACCACGGCTACTCCTGTTCCGGCTCGGATTCACGCACCGCTGTTTCATCGGCCGCCAGCTGCCGCTTCAGCCGCCCGTTGCGGCGGAGCGCGTCACGCAGCAGAAACTCGATCTGCCCGTTTAGGCTGCGCATGTCATCGGTGGCCCAGCGCTGGATGGAAGCCAGCACTTGGTCGTCGATGCGGAGCAGAAAGGGTTTGCGCGGCATTGGGCAGATGGCAGATGGCAGGTGGCGGATGGCGGACGGCGGATGGCGGATGCGAGGGCATCCGCCGTCTGCCATCAGCCATCTGCCATCAGCCAGCTCACGTGTAGAGGCTTCCAGTATTCACCACCGGCTGCGTCGAGCGCTCGCTGCAGAGCACGACGAGCAGGTTGCTGACCATCGTGGCTTTCCGCTCATCGTCCAGCTGGACGATGTTCTTCTTCGCCAGCAGTTCGAGCGCGTTCTCCACCATGCCCACGGCGCCCTCGACGATCTTGTAGCGCGCGGCGATGATGGCGCTGGCCTGCTGGCGCTGCAGCATCGCCGCGGCGATCTCCTGCGCGTAGGCGAGGTGCGAGATGCGCGCTTCGAGCACCTCGACGCCGGCGCGGGCCAGGCGTTCCTGCACGGCGGCCTGCAGGTGCTTGCTCACCTCGGCGGCGTGTGTCGACAGCGACTCCTCGCCGGCCTGATGCGCATCGTACGCGAACTGCGAGGCCGTGGCGCGCAGCGCCGACTCGGTCTGCACCGTCACGTACTTCTCGTAGCTGTCCACCTCGAACAGCGCCTCGGCGGTCTCGACGACCTTCCACACCACGATGGCGCCGATCTCGATCGGGTTGGCGTGGATGTCGTTCACCTTGAGCTTGGCCGTCTCGAAGTTGCGCACACGCAGCGAGACGCGGCGCTTCACGAGGAACGGATTGGCCCAGAAGAAGCCGTCGCGCTTGAGCGTGCCCTTGTAGCTGCCGAAGAGGACCAGCGCCTTGGCTTCATTGGGGTTCACGA
Source organism: Gemmatimonadaceae bacterium (assembly GCA_036504815.1). Lineage (NCBI taxonomy): Bacteria > Pseudomonadati > Gemmatimonadota > Gemmatimonadia > Gemmatimonadales > Gemmatimonadaceae > Gemmatimonadaceae bacterium. The sequence continues at coordinate 11,164 of DASXUN010000008.1, forward strand.
TGAAGAGCCCGCCGAGGCAGAAGAGCGCCACAAGGAGCACCACCAGCGCGGTGACGAGCACGCCCATCTGGCCCGGCGGCGCGGCGGCGCGAAGAATGACGAGGAACGAGAGAACGGCCACCGTGATAAGGGTGAGCAGCATCACGAAGCCATTCAGCGCGGCATACGGTTTTTCGCGGTACATGGTTGATCACTCAGGAAGGGTGATGGCAAAATGATATCACTTTGAAAGCAGGAAGTCAAATTCGCCGCTAAGGTGTTTTATGGCAAGAGGTTACTTCTTCTTACCGGCCGCGGGTTTCCACTTCGGCGTCGGTCCGAATGGCGGAATTCGCTCCTCGCGCGCCGAGTACTCGATGACGAGTGCCAGGCGCCGCTCGCGCGTGGCGGGGAGCTTGGCGCTCATCACCCATGACGTCATCAGCTTCCGGTATCCCGGCGGCTGCACCGTGAAGAACGCCCACGCGCGCCGGTTCGCCCTGAAGCGCTTCGCGATCGCCGCGGAAAACTTCAAGGGATCATTTTCGAAGGGATAGACGCCGGAGCGCTCCGGCGTGCGGCGGGCGAATGCCGCGAGTCCCGCGGGCGTCATGCGACCGGCGGCAATGAGCGCCTCGACCTTGCCGATGTTGACCTTGCTCCAGATGGAGTTCGGCTTGCGCGGCGTCCAGCGCTGCATGTAGCAGATCTCGTCGATGGACTTCACGACGCCATCGATCCACCCGACGCACAGCGCCTCGTCGAGCGCTTCCTTGTAGACGACCCCGCCCTTGCCGGACGCTTTCTTGTAGTAGCCGATCCAGAGTTCGGTCTTCGACGCGCCGTGCTTGGCGAACCAGGCGCGGAGAGCCTTGGTGGTTTTGAAGAAGGTGGGCTTCATCGGTGCACCGGCACGGGCACGGTGGAGTGCAAGGGCACGGGCACGGTGGGGTGCACGCGCACGGGCACACTGGGTAAATGGTACATGGTACGACGGGCTGGCGTTGGACTCAACAATGCACCAATTCAGTATCCCCGCACCACACCGTGTCCTTGCACCCCACCGTGCCCGTGCCCTTGTACCACACCCTCCTGTGATATCCGCCAGGGTCTCATTTGCGGTGATCCACGGCATGGGCGCCCAGGACTCCACCTTCGCCGACGCCTTCCTGCGCGCGGTGCGCGCGCGCGTCGTCGCCCGCGGCATTCCCGACGCCACGCTGGACGTGGAGTCCATATGGTGGGGTGATCTGTTTCAGGTGGACGAGGACGACCTGTGGCGCCGGATGACGCAGGCGCATCGCCTCGACTGGGGGTGGCTGCGCAAGTTCGTGATGGGCGTGCTCGCCGACGCCGTGGCGTACCGTCGTCCGAACCCCGGCCAGTACGACCACTATCAGGCCATCCACCAGCGCGTGCACGAGCGCCTCGCCGATTTGTCGTCGCGCACCGGCGCAACAACGCCGCTGGTGGTGGCGGCGCATTCGCTGGGGAGCGTGATCTTCTCCGATCATGTCTGGGACGAGCAGCACGCGCGCGGCCCCGGACGCGATCCGCTCACACGCTGCGAAACGCTCGCCGGCCTCATCACCTTCGGCTCGAACATTCCGCTCTTCACGCTGGGCCTCGACCAGGTCAAGCCGATCACCTTTCCGCCGCCCGGCAATGGGCTGAGCGCGCCGCTACGGGCCGCGGCGCGGTGGATGAACTACTTCGACCGCGACGACGTGCTGGGGTATCCGTTGCGCGAGATCAGCCCGGCGTACGCCGACACCGTCAGCGAGGATGTCGTGGTGCAGGTGGGCGGGCTGCTCTCCAGCTGGAACCCGGCCTCGCACACGGCGTACTGGGATGACACCGATTTCATCGATCGCGTCGCGGCGCAGATTGCCGACGTCGCGAAGGCCGGCGAGGCGTGATGACTTCCCGCGGCGTGAACGGGCAGGAGGGGCGGGCGTGACCGCGGAGCTGCGGCTGGGCTGCCAGGGGTGGAACTACGCCGCCTGGGTCGGTCCGTTCTACGCGCCGCGCACCCGCGCCGCGGACTTCCTCACCGTGTACGCCCGCGCCTTCAACACGGTGGAAGTGGACAGCACCTTCTACGCGACGCCCGCGGTGCAGACGGTGCGCGGCTGGGCGTCGCGCGTTCCCGACGGATTCACCTTCGCGCTCAAGCTGCCGCAGGAGATCACGCACGAGCACCGCCTGCGCCACTGCGAATCGCCGGTGCAGCGTTTCTTCGAGGTGGCGCGCGAATTGGGACCCAAGCTTGGCCCGGTGCTCGTGCAGCTCGGTCCCGACTTCGTCCCCGCGGAACTGCCGGCGCTGGCCGGCTTCCTGCCGCTGCTGCCGCGCGACCTGCGCGTCGCCGTGGAGTTTCGCCATCGCGGATGGATCACCGACGGCATCGTCGCGCTCCTCGCGGAACACCACGTGGCGCTGGCGCTCGCCGATGCGCGCTTCATCCCACGCTCCGTGATGCTCAAGTTGGCCGACCGCCCCACGTCGGACTTCGCCTACTTGCGCTGGATGGGACCCGACCGCGACATCGCGGACTACTCGCGCGTGCAGCACGACCGGAGCAAGGAGCTCGACGCGTGGCGGAAGGCGATTCCGGTGATCGCGAGCCGGGTGAAGACGGTCTATGGCTACGTGAACAACCACTTCAGCGGGCACGCGCCGGAGAATGTGCGCTGGCTCCAACGGCAACTGGGCCAGGTCGCGGTGGACCCGGCCCAGTTGGGCGATCAGCTCCGGTTGTTCTGAGCGCCCAAGCGGTATCTCGATGCGAACGCGGTCGCTCGAGGGGCCGCTGGATCATCGCGGGTCACGGACGTCGTGGCGGCTTGGGAGTGCTGTGCTGCTGAAAGCTGACGACCAGTCCGCCGCGATCCCGGCAACTCTCCTCGGAGACGGGAGAGTAGAGGTAGGTGCCGTCCTTGCACCGGGCCGTAGCCGCCGGGGGCGGCGGGCCGTCGGGCGCCGGCACAGGCTCTATGGCCCGTTGCGCGGCCCGCTGGACTGCGGGCGCGGGCGGCGGAGGGGTAACCGCCGGAGCGTCCGCCGCCGCCGGCGCTTGCGCCGCCGCTCTAGCCGCGGGACGGACGGAGTCAACGGGTGCGCTCACCGACTTGGGCGCAACCGGTGTGCTTCGCACTGCATCCTGGTTGCGCGGCGCAACAAGCGTCGCAGCCCGGGTCCTCGGCGCGACCGTTTCTGGACGCGGGGCGGAGGCCGGCGGCGGCAGCAAGGCGGGAGCGCCGTCCTTCTTCGGGGGCGGCGGCGCGGCTTGCGCGCCGAGCGTCGCCATCGGTGAGCTCAGTGCGATGGCGACAAGGGCGACAAGGGCGGAACGACTCATCGTGCTCATGGTATCACCGTCACGTTAGGTGCCGTGTATGTTCGGTAGTTCGCGTTCGTGAACGTGGCGCTCGGCGTCCCTGTCGCCGTGGCTTTGAGATAGAAGTCCACGTAGTTGAGGTTGGCGGGGACCGTGACAGCAGTCACGACTGCGTTATTCTTGCGAATCTCGATGCCGGACGCCGCGCTGATGGAGAACGTGGTAGCGGCCAGCACGTTGCGTGTATTTCCGTCGGGATCCCTGGTGTACAACGTCACCAGCACGGAGTCGCCCACCTTCATGGATACGGCCGGCCAACTGACGAGGTTGTCGACGCGTCCGGAATCGACCACCACGGTCGCGCTATCGGGGATGTGGTACGGTGACGGGATGGACATCGTGATCGTGTCGGTCCCGATCACGCTGCCGATGGTGCGGAAGTAGGCGTAATAGCTGCCGGCCGGGATGGATATCGCCGACGGCACCGTCGCCTTCACCGTGCCGACATGCCCGAGGTTCACGGTGGTCGCCGCCACCATGTAGTCGGGCGTCGCGCCGTACAGGTTGTCCGTGTATTGCCCAAGTCCGAGTTTCGTCGTGGTCCAGTTCAAGTACGCGATCGGGGTGGAGACGGATACGTTGCTGGTCCCGGTGTTGTACTTGTACAGCGCCGCCCGCGCATCGGTGGCCGACAACTGCGACGTGCCGACGGCGGCCGGTGTCCACTTGGCGCTGTTGTTGTAGTACGAGCCCGCCGGAATGGTGACGGTCGCGGAGTCGATGGAGGCTACTGCCCCGCTCGACGAGGACAGCGTGACCGTCACGTTCTCCGTGGTGTAGTGATTGCTGCCGTTGGCATCCTGCGCGTAGACGGTGATGCCCTGTGCGCCGGAGGTCGTCCGGGGCGCCGTGTTCGTGGTGATGTAGAACTTCGGCTGCGTCACCTGCACCTGCATTGGTGACGCCGGTCCAAATCCGGTGGCGGTGGCCTGGATCTGGATCGTCCCGAGCGTGTCCTGGGCGACCACGCCGAAGTAGGCGTAGTACGAACCCGTCGGAATCGTCACCGACGCCGGCACCGTCGCCACGCGCGTATCGGTGCTGACGAGGTTCACCGTGACGGGCGACGTCACGTTGTTCTGCGTGTAGACGTAGAAGCCGGTGGTGCCGGACGTCTGGCGCATCCCGAGCATCGTGGATCCGGCACTGAACGCCAGTGACGGACCGGTCACGGTTACGACGTTCGTGGTGACGCTCGGCAGCACGCCCGCCGAGTCGGCAATGGTCAGGCTCGCGGTCCCCGGGCCAAAGAAACTGTAGTAGGCGTAGGTGTAATACACGCCACGCGCGATCCGGACGTACGTTTGCGTTGGCTTGATGACCGTCGTATCGCTTGAAGTCACGCGAACGACGATCGTGTCAAGCACGTAGTGACTGCTGTTCGTCGAATCCGCGGCGTAGATCGTGATGGATCCCTGCGGACTGGTGGTGAGGGCCGTCGCGGGCAGGCCGGACGCGGTGATACGCGGCGAACTGACCCGCACGAAGGCCGTATCCGGGAGGTAGCCCGGTGCTGACGCGATCAGCGTGTCAATTCCCGTCGCCATTCCGGCAAAGCCGAAGTACGCGTAGTAGCTCGCGGCCGGGACCGTCACCGAAGCCGATGAGAGCGAGTCCGCTGCTGCGTTCGTCTGGGAGATCGTCACGGCCAGCGGCGTGGTGCGGTTGTCCGGCGTGTAGACGTAGAAGGAACTCGGCCCGTAATACTGCCGGCGGCCGAGCACGGCGGTGGTGAAGCTGAAGTTGAGCTTTGGCGTGACGACCGTGTACTGCGCGGAGTCGGGCAGATGCCCTGGGGCTGACACGACCACCCACGTCGTTCCGAGGCCGCGCGGTGTCATCCTCGCGTTGTAGTTGTAGTAGGTGCCGGCCGGGATCGTCAGCGACGACGAATCCACCTGAATGACGCTCGTATCGCGCACCGTGATCGAGACGACGAGCGGCGTCGTGCGACTGTGCGCGGCGTTGAGCGAATCGCGCGAATAGACGTAGACGTTGTTGCTCGCACCGAACACCCGGTAGGTGCCGCCGCCCGATGTGGTGACCCGCGGTGTGGTCACGCGCACGTAGGACGTGTCGCCCTGATACCCCGGCGCCGACGCGATGAGTGACACCGACGTGGACGTATCCAGGCCGGCGAGGTTGAAGTAGGCGTAGTACGACCCGGCTGGAATCGTGACGGTCGCGGGTGCACCCAGCTTCGTCGTGTCCGACCTGGCGATGCTGACGGTCAGCGCCGCGACCACGTTGTTCGGGGCGTAGACGTAGCCGGCATTCACGTCCGTCTGGCCGTTGCCGATGTTGCGCGTGCCGCTCCAGTTGAACTCGAGCTTTGGCCCGACCACGGTAACCAGCACGGAGTCGGGGGTGTGCCCGCCCGCCACGACCTTGATCCACGCCGTGCCGCCCGCGCCGCCGGGCTGGTACCGAATGCCGCTGCTGTAATAGGAGCCGGCGGCAATCACTGGCGTCTGGTCCAGGATCTGGATGACGCTTGGGTTGCTCGAGCTGATCGTCAGGGCCAGCGCGCTCGTCCGGTAGTGCGCGGTGCCGACGGAGTCCCGCGCATAGACGGTTGTCGACTGGATCGGGGAGGTGGTATTGATCGTCGTCGTGCAGCAGATCGTGGTGCGCGGCGTCGTGACGATCATCGTGAGCGTGTCCGGCGTCCAGCCTATTGCGCTGATGATGACTTTCGCGGTGCCCACGCCCCTGGCCGAGACGGTGAAGTAGCGGTAGTACGAGCCCGCGGGAATGTCCGAGCCTCCGTTGCCGCCAACGGTCACGACCGTCGTGTCGGTGCTGGTGAACGTCAACGGAACGGCCAACGATGAGCTTTGCGGCGTCCAGACATACCAGCCGCTCTCAAACTGCCCGGCGCCAAGACGGGCCGTCGCACCGGCGCTGATGCTCAGCACCGGGGCCGACACGTACAGCGTGGAGGCCGTGCCGTTCACTCCCGTGGCCACCGGCGTGATGGTAGTGTTGCCCGTTGTGCTGCCCAGCGCGGTGATGACGACATTGCTCGCGAGCTGCCCGGCCGGAATGAAGGCCGGGTCCGGCGAGACCTGCGCGCGCCCGGCCGTGCCGTACGTGAACGTCACGTACGTTCCGCCGGCGGGTGATGGATCGCTCAACAGCACTTGCGACGCGACCTGGTCGGTCGCATTCAACGACCAACTTGACTGCGCCATTCGGATGTTGGCTTGCACGGCGACGGCGGCGGTGTCGCCCTTGTAGACGCTGGCGGCATCGGTGGCGTAAATGAGCGTGGTGCCGGCATTGCGGCCGTTGAGCGTCGCATTGGCCGACGTGCTTCCCGCCGCGATCGTGATGCTCGCCACCGAGAAGAAGGCGTTGGTGTCGCGGGCGGCGAGGTTGACCGTCACCGGCGAGGCGTTTGGCCGGCTCAGCAGGATCGGGATCGATGTACTCGAGCCGCGTCCCACCGTGAGCGTGTCGCGCCCGAACGAGATGATCGCCGGTACCGTCGTGCTCACCACGACCACCGCATTGTTGGATGTGACGGTGCCGCTCGTCGCCGTGATGTTGCTCGAACCCAGCGTCACGCCGGTCACCACACCGGTGGAGGCGTTGACGGTCGCGACCGCCGGCGTGCCGCTGGCGTACGTGAACGTCCCGCCGGAGATGTATCGGTTGTTCGCATCCTTGCCGCGCGCCGTCAACTGCACGGTGCCGGTGATGCCGATCGTGTCCGGAGTCGGTCCGAGCTCGATCGTCGCAAGCACTTGCTGGACCTTGAGCGCCGCAGACCCGGTCTTGCCATCCGCCGAGGCCTGGATGGTGGTCACGCCGTTGGCGTTCGACAGCGCGCGCGCCCGCGTGGCGCTGATGCTGTCCAACAGGGCGACGGAGCCATTGGTGCTGAACCAGGTGAACGTCACCCCCGTCATCGGCGCGTCGAGCGTGTCACGCGCCTCGGCGCGGAAGTAACGGCCGATGCCCAGCGACGCGAGCGCGGTCGTATCACTGACCGGCACGCCTGAGGAATCGCGGCCGACGATGATCCGCGTGATCGGGGTGAGCACATTGACGATCGCCGTTCCCACCACCGCCCCGGAGGCCGCTCGCACCTGCGTCGAGCCGAGGGCGTTCGCCGTCACCGTGCCGCCGGTGTCCACCGACGCGACGGTGGGGGTGACCGTGCTCCACGCAAACGATTTGACGCTCGGCATCGCATTGCCCATGCCGTCCACGGCGCTCGCCGTGAAGGCATAGTTGCGCGTCTTGTAGATGTTGCGATTTCCGGGCGTGATGCTGATCGTCGCCACCCGCTGCTGCACGACGATCAGCGCCGAGTCCTTCGTGCCGCCGGCCTCGGTCGCGACGATGTACGTCGAGCCGTTCGCGAGGGCGGTGACGAGACCCGCGGTGCTGACCGAGGCGACCGTCGGCGTGCGGCTGACCCACGTGAACGTGCCGGTCATGTTCGAACCGGCGCCGTCCTTGGCCTGCGCCGTGAGCGTGCGCGTCGCGTTGAACGACACGATCGTGTCGAGGCGCGGCGAGACGACGGTGGTCGCAATGGTCCCCTGCGCCGTGGCCGCGAACGTCACGGGCGAACCCGTGAGTCCGGTGCTGGTGACCGTCACGCTCTGCGCCCCCGGCGTGATGCCAAGGGTCCACGTCGCGCGGGCGCGGCCGTTCGGATCGGTGGCGGTCGTCTGGCCCGAGAGCGAGCCGCCGCCCGTCGCAATCACCCAACCGACCGTCGCGGCGCTCACCGGATTGCCGAGCGAGTCGGTGACGAGCACCACGAGCTTCTGCGGCAGCGCCGCCCCGGCTCCGCCGGTCTGTGCATTGCCGCTGTCGGCCACGATCATCCTGGCGGGCGCCGGGTTGACCGTGATGCTGGTGGTCACTGCCGCGGCATATCCGGTGGCGGCGAACTGCAGCGTGTAGGTGCCGGCCTTGGTCAGGCGAAGGGCGCTGAACGAGGCGACGCCCGCCACCGCGTTCACGGTGGTCGTGCCGCCCACGACCGCGCCGGCCGGGCCGGTCGCGACGGAGGCGGTTACCGCACCCGTGAATCCGGTTTGCACCACGCCCAACGCGTCCTTCGCCTGCACGACGACGGCCGGCGAGAACGTGACCCCCGCCACCTGCGTCGGCGTCGGCGGCGTACTGATGGCGATCTGGTTGCTGCTTCCCCCCGTCGCCGTCGCCGAGACCGTCAGCGAGGGCAATCCGGTGGCCGAGGCGGTGAAGGTCTGCGTGCCGTTGATGAGGCCGAGTGTCCACGAGACGTTGACGACGCCCGATGCATCGGTCGTGGCACTCGTCGGCGTGATCGAACCACCGCCGCTGGTAACGGCCAGCGTGAGCGGCACGTTCGCGATGCCGTTGCCCAGCGCATCGCGCACCTGGAGCGTGATGGCCGAGAGCGCGGCGCCTGCCGCGGCGATCTGTCCGCCGCCGGCAATGACGGCGATCGCGGTCGCTGCGCCCGGCGCGACGTTGAACGGCGCACTCGTGCCGCCGGTCATCCCGGTCGCCGACGCCGTCAGCGTATATCCCGCGCCGCTGCGCGTGATCGTCAGGCTGTCGAACGTGGCCACGCCGGCCACGGCATTGCGTGCAAGCGTGCCGTTCAGCGTCGCGCCGCTGGGGTTCACGCCCAACGCCAACGTGATGGCGCCCGTGAACGACGTCACCGGATTGCCCGATGCGTCCTGCGCCGTCACGGTGATTGGCGGAGCGATCGCCATCCCCGCATCGACGGTGGCGGGCATGGCACCAAAGACGAGCCTCGCTGCGTCGCCCGCGGTCATGTCGAAGGTGGCGCTCGTGACGGACGTCAGCGACGGGCTCGAGAAGACGAAGGTGAAGCCGGTGCCGGCGCGGTTGAGCGTCAGTCCGGTAAACGTCGCGACGCCCGCGACGGCGGGCACCGTGGTCGTGCCGCTCAGCGTCGCACCACCCGTGTTCGCACCCAAGGCGACAGTCACGTCACCCGTGAAGGTCGGGACGAGGTTCCCGGCGGCATCCTGCGCGACCACCCTGATGGCCGGCATGGCAAGGCCCGCCTTGCCCGACACCGGTCCGGTCTGCACGGCGAGCCTCACCGGCGCGACCGAGCGCGCCGTGGCGCTGACCGTCAGCGGCGATCCCGAGAGTCCCGCGCTCGTGACGCTTAGCGTCTGCGTTCCGGCGGTGGGTCCCAGGGTCCACTGTGTGCTCACATTGCCCGACGCGTCCGACACCGCCGTGGCCGGTGAGGCACTGCCGCCGCCGCTGGCGGCGAAGGTCACCGTGACACCACCGACGCCGATCCCATCCGACGCGAGGACGCGCGCGACGATGGCCTGTGGCAGCATGGTGCCCGTCGCGGCGGTCTGGCCGTCGCCGTTTGTCAAACTGAGGCGCGCAGCGGGCAGCGTCACGGTCACGCTGGCGCTGTCGCGCGGGCCAGTCAGCAGCAGCGCATACACTTTCGCGGTGCCGCGCCCCACCAATTCTGCCGTGCCCGTGGTGGCGTTGACGGTGACCACGCCGGCGTCCGAGGACGTGAACACAATGGGCGTTCCAGGCAATATCTGGCCGCTCGCCGAACGCGCCTGGGCGTTAAACGTGATGGACTGACCGCGGATCCCCGAAACCGTCCGCGGCGACATCACGACGGACGCCGCCGTCGATCCCGGGCCGGTGTACTGCACCGGCACCTGCACCGGGGCCGGTGGTGTTCCACCCGTACCCGGGGTGACCGTGACCGGGATGGGGCCGCCCTTGAAGACGGTGTCGCCTGCCGCGTTGACGTACCCGAGATTCAGGTTGAGCGGCACGCCGCTCGTCGGCGCGTTGGCGGGAAGCGGGACGTTGAGCGACAGCAGGAGCGAATCGGCGCCGGCGGGGAAGCTCACGACCGTGTCGAGCGCGATCGACCCATCCTCGCGCCGCAGCGTGATGCGCACACGTTCAAAGGCGACCTGCTCCAGGGCGGAGCGCAGGGCACTGGCTGGCACCGCCGTTTCGTACTTCGGCTCGATCGCGAAGGCCGCGATCCGCTTGAAGACGGAGGCGGGGGTGGAAACCGGGCCGGTGACCTCGCGACCGCACGCAACCAGCACGGCGATGAGCAGTCCAGCGGCGACGGTGAGGCGGCGAATCGGCGAAGCGCTACGCATGGTCGCACCCACTGTAAGAAACACGGGCATCCACATCGGTGTCCGGAAATGGCACAACACGGGACTCTAACGTATGGACATACGGTCAGCCCCGCGAGGGCACAAAGCGCGGGCGGCCTGTGACGTGGGTCACAGGCCGCCCGTCGTCGTCGCTTCTAGCGACGGCTGCCTAGGGTTTGCGCGGCGGACCCATCGTCATGTCCGGCGACCCTGCCCTTGGCGCACTCGGCGCCGCCTGCATTGCTCGTTGCGCGCGCAACGGAGCCTGCAGGGCGAGGGGGAGCGGCGTGGTGTTGACCTTGATCAGCGTGCCCACGATGCGATTTGCGGAATCGTACATCAACGGGGTGTCGTTGGCGCCGTGTCCGGTCTGGGACGACGAACAAATCTGGTAGAAGCCACCGGTGCCGGTGGCCGGGTACCCGGCAGTCAACGGATGCGTCACGCTGCGCACGACCTCACCCCAGGCCGCACACTCGCCGACTATGGTAATCGATGAGCCGAGCCCCTGGAGCAGTGCCGTCTCGACCGCCTGATAGTAGTAGTAGGCCGGATTCTCGCCGACCATCAGAATCCGCCCACCCTGCGCCGCGAACGCCTTGAGGCCGTTGATCTCGGTGACCGAGAAGTACGTTGCCGGCGTGTGGATGATGATGAACTTCACGTCGGGGGCCACCGTCGTAAGCACACTGTGCAGCGACGTCTGCTGCCATGTGAGGCCAAGACCGGTGAGCAGCGCGCCGAAGTTGTACCAGTTGGATCCCGCCAAGGTGTAGTCGTAGTTCCCGCGGTCGGCGAGCAGTAGCACTCGGTTGGCGCCCGCGCGCGTGCCAGAGGTCGAGAAGCTCAGGAAGTTCCTCAGGAACTGCGCGTTGCCGTACACGAACGTGCTGCCGGACTTCGCCAGACCGTTGCTATCGTCGAACGCGTTCACGTCGTCGATCACGACAATACTGCCGCCCGAAGCGACGGCTCCGCCCGTGGCAACCGCCGTCGCGGACGCTGAGCCGAGATTCGCACTGGACGCCGTGAGCGTCTGCCAGCCTGAGACGGCGCCCAGGGTCCACGACGTGGACAATTGCCCGGCGCTGTTCGTCACACCCCGGCTGGGTGACGCGCTGCCACCGTCCGACGCCGTGAAGCTGATGCTGACGCCCGACGTGAACGCTTGGTTGCCGAAGCGATCCTCAAGTCCCGCGAGCATCGGCTGCGGGAGCGCGGCGCCCGGAGCTCCAGTCTGGCCTCCGCCCCCGCGGATGACGAGGCGCGCGGCGGGGCCCGGTGTCACCTGGAAGGCAGGTCCCTTGGCCGCGACGATGTCCGGTGATGTGCCGAGGAGTTGGTACTCTCCGACGGTCGTCAGGCTCAGCTTATCGAAGGTGGCGGTGCCTGCTATTGCGCTCGCTGTCTTCGTCCCGTCGAGCGTCGTGCCGGTCGGGCTCTTGAACATCGAGACGGTAACCTGGCCGGTGAACCCGGTCGCCACATTTCCGGCGGCGTCCCGCGCGATGACGCTCAGGACATCCATTGCACCGGCCTGCATGCCGAACACCGGATACGACCCGAACTCCAGTCGCTGGGCCGGCCCCGGCACGATGGCGAAGCTGGCTGACGTGGCGCTCTGCAACCCATCCGCGCTCGCGCGCAATGCATAGCCCGTGCCAACGAGGTTGACCTTCAAGTCGGTGAAGGATGCCACCCCACCCACGGCAGCCCTCGACGACGCGCCGAGCAGCTGCGCGGACGGCGGTCCGTCGCTGAGCGCGAGCGTCACCGTTCCCGTGAAGGTCCTTGCAATGTCACCTTGAGCATCCACGGCATTCACCGTCACCGGCAACGGCGTGCCGGCCGCGTTCGTGGCTGCTGGTCCGCTGGCGATCACGAGCTTGACCGGCGCAACGGACCGTGCGGTCGCTCTGAAGGTGATCGGCGAGCCCGACAACCCGGTCGCCGTTGCAGTGACGCTCTGCTCGCCGGTAGCGGGACCAAGCGTCCATGTCGTTGATGCAATACCGTTCACGTCCGTACTCGCCGTGGCGTTCGCCACGGATCCACCACCCGTCGTCACGGCGAATGCGACGACCACTCCGCCTACCCCGAGGCCGTCGCTTGCCGTCACCTTCACGGCAATCGGCTGGGCGAGCGCGGTGCTCACCGCTCCTCGCTGCGCATCCCCAGCGTACGCCGCGATCGTGCGGGGAGACAGCGTGACGTTCACTATCGCCGTGTCGGCGGGTCCCGTCAGGAGTTGCGCCAAGATGCGTACCGAGCCACGGACCCCGAGGGACGCGCCAGCGCCCGAGGACGACGAGTTCAACGAGACCCGCGTGGGATCAAGCGTCGCCCAGACAATCGGTGTGTTCGGGATGACCGTGCCGGCGGCATCAGTGGCCACCGCGGTGAACTCGAACGGCCGGTTCTCCGTGACCGCCAGCGAGCGCGGCGAGATGAATACCCGCGTGGCCGAGGCCCCCGGACCAGAATACTTCACCGGAATCTGCACCGGAGCCGGCTGGTTGCTGCTCCCCTTCGGGGCCACGGTGAGGTCGACGGGGCCGCCCTTGAAGACGACCTCGCCCGCCGTATTCATATAGCCGAGGTCGAGCTTGAAAGTCTCGCCGCCGGCGCCTGCGCTCGGCGACAGCGGCACGCTGGCGGCGAGTACCACGGAGTCGGCGCCCACGGGGAAGAGCACGGTGGTGTCGAGCGCCACCGTGCCATCGGCGCGGTGCAGGACAATGCGCACCTTCTCGAAGGCGACGACGCCTTCCACAGACTTCCCGGTCACGAGGCGCGGGAAGACGGGCTCGACGCTGAACTGGCCGTGGCGCAAGAGGGTGACGCCGTTCGCCACCGGGGCCGATGCCTCTCGGCCACAACTGACGAGCATCGAGACCACCGCGACGCCAAGCAGCGCGCCAGCCGCGCGCCGGAGCGGGCGTGAACTGATCATAAGACGGGACCGGTTGGAATAGTCAAACCCATGGGATGGGGGGACCCACAAATCATCGGTCGCTCGAGGGGCGCCACGCGCACCCACTCGATTCTGGTGCATCCGGGCTGTGTTCGCCAGACCACCATGTTGCGACATCCCACTATAAGGTAGGGCTTCCCGCCTTACAGCGTGTGATGTGCATCACAGGGCCGGCGGCATCCGCACCGGTCGCGCCGCAAATTAGGTTGCAGACACCCCTCCACAGGCCCTATGTCCACCCGCCGTCCACTCCTTCTTCCTATTCTTGCGACGGCCATCTTCGCGGGCCTCTGCGCCCGGCTGGGGGTCTGGCAATTGGATCGCCTGTCCCAGCGCCGGGCCTTCAACGTCCAATTGGAGGCGCGGCTGGCGTCGGCGCCCGTGGCCGTTGCGTCTTTGCCGGCGGACACCGGGCAGGGCCATTACCGCCGTGTGACGGCGCGTGGCCGCTTCGAGTACGCTGGTGAGGCGAGACTTGCCGCCCGCAGCCACCTCGGCTCGCCGGGCGTGCACCTGCTGACGCCGCTGCGCCTCGAGGATGGCCGCGTGGTCGTCGTCAATCGTGGCTGGGTCTATGCCCCCGACGCGATGACAATTACGGACACCCTCTGGTTCGAACGCGACACTGGACTCGTGACGATCGTTGGCTACGCCGATACCTGGGGCGAGCGACAGGCGGGTAGCGCACCGGACCGGCCCAGAATTGTCCGTGCACTGGATTCCGCCGCGGTGGCGCGCGTGGTCGGCGCTCCCACTCTCCCGTACTACGTCGCCCAGACCTCAGACAGCGCACGCGCGCCGGATCGACCCGTGCGACTGGGCGAGCCGGTGCTCGATGTCGGCTCGCACCGCAGCTACGCGATCCAGTGGTTCTCGTTTGCCCTCATCGCCGTGATCGGGGGCGCACTGTTGGTGCGCGAGGAACTGGTCAGGCGACGCGCGTCCGCTTGAACTGCAGCACAATGACGGCGGCGACAATCGCCATGCCGCCGGCGAGTGTGCGCAGGGTCAGCGGCTGGCTCAGGACGACCACGCCGAGCAGGGCCGTGAGAAACGGCTCCACGGTGGAGACGATCGCGGTGCGCACGGGCCCCAGCCGCATCAGGGCCATCAGGAAGAACAGCGACGGCAGCACCGTGCTCCAGACCGTCAGGGCAATGATGGCCCCCCAGGCGGTGCCGGACAGCGAGTACTGAAACGTCTGGTTCGCCGACGAGGCGACGAGGAAGCAGATGGCGGCCCCGATCTTCGACCAGGCGGACGTCACCAGCACGGGCCAGTCCTTCTGCATGTACTGCATCGTGGGAATCAGCAGGCTGTACAGCACGGCCGCGCCCAGCGCGAGTGCCACCCCGTGCCGCGCTGGTCCACTCATATTCGGCGATCCGACCATCACGGCCGTGCCGGCGAACGACAGGCCCAGCGCCGCCGCCCGCCGCGCGTCGAGTCGCTCCGCGCCGCGCACGGCCTGCACGAGCGTCACCCAAACGGGATAGGTGTAGAACAGGAACGCGAGCGTGCCGGCGCTGATGTACGCCAGTGACGACAGCGCGAGGTAGATCATCAGCGCCTGGCCACCGCCGCCAAGTCCCATCCAGAGCATGGCGTCGCGCGGCGGAAGGCGCCGCGGCTCACCCCGAATGCCGACCCAGATGACCAGCACCAACGCCGAGAGCACGTAGCGCCACGTCAGCACCGTCGTCAGCGACACACGCTCGCGCATCGCAATGCTGGTGAGGATCGACACCGCCGCGAACCCGCTGGCGGCCAGCAGCGTCAGGCCAACGCCGGCGCGCGCGGAACGGTCGAGAGGGAGTGGGGCCGGTGCGTTCATGGCGATGTGGGCTGGCGTTGGAGGAGCAGCACGGCGGATGCAATCAGTACCCCACCAACGGCCGTGCCGGCGCCCACCGGTTGATCGAGGACGATCGTGCCGAGCAGGGCCGTGTAGAACGGCTCGATGGTCGAGATGATCGCGGTGCGGACCGGGCCGAGCACGGCGAGTCCGTTGAGAAACGCGACAAAGGTCATGACGGTGGAGGCCAGCGCCAGCGCGCCAATGACCGCCCAGGCCGCGGGTGAGAGCGCCGTGTGGAACTCCCCACGCCAGAGCGCGCCCATCAGGTAGGCGAGGCCGGCGCCGGCGATGACGAGCGACGACGCGGCGGCTGCGCTGAGCGGACCGCGCATCCAGTGGAGGAACGGGATATAGGCGGCATAGATGACGGCCGCCCCCAGCGCGCAGGCGACGCCCGCGAGCGGGAGCGCCGACGCGCGCGGCGCCCCGAGGATGACCGCCAACCCGCCCAGAGCGAGCACGAGCGCCGTTGACCGGCGCCAGTCGACGCGCTCCAGTCCGCGCCAGATCGAGAAGAGCACGACCCAGGCCGGAAAGGTGTAGAACAGGAACCCGAGCGTCGCGACGTCGAGCCAGCGCAGCGAATAGAGCGAGATGCCGCTGATCGCGACCTGGCCGAGCCCGCCGGCGACGAGCAGCGTCACCGCGCGGCGGGGTGAAATTTCCCGGAGGCCGCTGCCGGCGATGACGAGCAGGAAGGGCGTGGCGATCAGGTACCGCCACGCCATCGCGCCGGCGAGCGTGAGGCCGTTCCGGTGCGCGATCACCATCAGCACCGAGATCGAGCCGAAGCCGCACGCCGCGAGCGCCACCAGCGACGTCGCGCGCCAGAGCGTCGCGGGAGGGGCGGCGGTGCTCACGTCAGAGCAGCGTGCCGCGAAGAATGAGCAGCGCGACGGTGAAGTAGATGATGAGGCCGGTCACGTCGACGAGCGTCGCGACGAACGGCGCCGACGCGCTGGCGGGATCGAAGCCGATGCGTCGCAGCAGGAACGGCAGCATCGAGCCGGCGAGCGTTCCAAAGGTCACCACGCCGACGAGCGTCATCGCCACGGTGATGGCAATGAGGATGTAGCTGGGCCCGTAATCGTAGCCGATCATCAGGCTGCCGATGTGGAAGCCCCTCTCGCTGAGGAACTGCCAGAGCAGCACGCGCAGGGCGCCGATGGCGCCCAGGATGCCGCCGAGCGACAGCCCCGAGGAGAGTTCGCGGATCGCGACGCGCCACCAGTCGGAGAGCGTCGCCTCGCCCAGGGCGAGCGAGCGGATGATGAGGGACGTGGCCTGCGACCCGGAGTTGCCGCCGGAACTGATGATGAGCGGCACGAAGAGCATCAGCACCGACGCCCGCTGCAGTTCGCTCTCGAAGTAGCCCATGGCGCTTGCCGTGAACATCTCGCCGATGAAGAGCACCGCCAGCCAGCCGGCCCGCTTCTTCAGCAGCGCGATGAAGCCGGTCTGCATGTACGGGTCATCGAGGGCTTCCATGCCGCCCAGCTTCTGCACGTCCTCCGTCTGCTCTTCCTCGATCGCATCAATGACGTCGTCCACGGTGACGGCGCCGAGCAGGCGGCCCCGCTCGTCCACCACCGGCACGGCCACGAGGTCGTACTCCGACGTGACCCGCGCCACCTCCTCGCGGTCGGCGGTGCCGATGACGCGCTGCACCTCGGTCCACGCGACCTCGTGAATGCGCGCGCCCTCGGCCGCCGCCAGCAGTTCGCGCAGCGACATCACGCCGGTGAGCGCGCCGTCGGCATTGACGGCGTAGATGGTATTCATCGCCTCGCGCCGCCCGCCACGGGCGATGGCGCGCACCTGGCCGAGCGCCGTCTCCACGGTGTCCGAGTCGAGCACGGAGACGACCTCGGTCGTCATCAGGCCGCCGGCGCTATCCGGCGGGTACTCGAGCAGGCGCTCGGTCTCGAGGCGCGTGGCCTCGGGGATCGCCTCGAGAATGTCGTCGGCCGTTTCCTCGTCGACGTCTTCGAGAACGTCGGCCCGCTCGTCGGGGTCCATCTGCGCGACGAGCGGCGCCGCCTGCTCCGTGCTCATCTCCTCGAGGAGCTCAGCGCGCAGGTCGTCGTCGAGGTACTCGAGCAGGTCGGCCGCGCGATCGGATGGGAGCGCGGCCAGGAAAGCCGGCAACGCGTGGCGCGGCAGGTGCTCGGCCACGTCGGCGAGGTCCGCCGGGTGCAGCTCCGCTGTCTCCGCGCCGATCACATCGGGGGAGGAATGGAGCAGCTCAAGGATGTCGGGGGCGAGCAGCGCCGCGAGATCCTTTTGGTCGGGCTTCGGTTGTGGCGTCATGGGACCCGTCCGGGCTCGGGATCGCGAGAGTTCGGCGACGTGGCGGCAAAGTACCGGCCGAGACGCACCCCCTGCAACCCTTTGCGCGGTTCTGCTGTCGAAACTTCGACAGCCGCTCGTCGTACGTCTGCCGTGCCCCCCTGCTGCAGAGGCCATTCACCATGCTCTCCACACTCCTGCTGGCAATGCAGGTCGCGGTCGCCAGCAACACGGCGCCGGCTGCCGCGAGGCCGGCCGATGCGCCGGCGCGCCGGGCGTCGCCCACCGTCGCCGAGGCAACGCGTGCCGAGCGCGCCGTCGTGATTGACGGCCGCGACGATGACGCCGCCTGGCGTGACGCGCAAATCATCGATTCGTTCCGCCAGTTCGACCCCATCGAGAACGGCGACCCGCGCGCCTTCCGCACCGAAGCGAAGGTCACGTACGACGACCGCTACCTGTACGTCTTCGTCCGCGCCTTCGATCCGCGCCCCGATTCGCTGGTCGCGCTGCTCGCGCGGCGCGACGTGCGCACGCAATCGGACTGGCTGCACCTGATGATCGACTCGTATCACGACCGGCGCACGGGATACCGGTTCACGGTCAATCCCGCCGGCGTGCAGCGCGACGTGTACATGAGCAACGACGGCAACGAGGACGTGTCGTGGGACGCCGTCTGGTCGGTGGCGACCCGCATCGAGAAGGATGCGTGGACCGCCGAGTACCGCATTCCGTTCAGCCAGCTCCGCTTTGCGCGCGCCGACCGCCACACGTTCGGGCTCGCCATCTGGCGCGATGTCGGACGCACCAACGAGCGGTTGTCGTGGCCGCTGTATCGCCGCAACCAGCCGGGGATGGTGTCGCAGTTCGGCGAACTGCGCGGCCTCGATCGCATCGCCGCGCCGCGCCGGCTTGAGGCGACGCCGTACACGCTCGCCAAGGACCTGTCACATCCGGAAGGCGCCGGCCGCTTCGGCCGGCAGCAGGCGGGGTCGATGGGCGCCGACGTGAAGTACGGCCTGACGTCCAACCTGACGCTCGATGCGACCATCAATCCCGACTTCGGCCAGGTCGAAGCCGATCCGTCGGTCCTCAACCTCACCGCGTTCGAGCAGTTCTACCAGGAGCGGCGCCCCTTCTTCCTCGAGGGACAGGGGATCTTCCGCTATGACCTCAACTGCAATGACGGCCAGTGCAGCGGCCTCTTCTACTCGCGCCGCATCGGTCGTTCGCCGCAGCTCGGCGGCACCTACTACGACGCCAGCAATCCGCTGAACACGACCATCCTCGGCGCCGCCAAGCTCACCGGGCGACTGGCGAACGGGCTGTCCATCGGCGTGCTGGACGCGATGACGCAGCGCGAGGTGGGGACCGGCGGCCGCACCATCGAGCCCGCGGCGAACTACGGCGTCGTCCGCCTGCAGAGGGACCTGAGGCAGGGGAACTCGGGCCTCGGGCTGATGATCACGTCCACCGACCGTCAGCTCGATGAGTGGTCGACCGACTACCTGCGGCAAGGTGCGCGCGCCGTGGGCGTGGATTTCCGCCATCGGTTCGCGCATAACCACTATCAGGTCACCGGCTACCTTGCGGGGAGCCGCGTCGATGGCAGCGCGGCCGCGATCGACCTCGTGCAGCGCAACGGCGTCCACAATTTCCAGCGTCCGGGCGCGGATCTCGGCTACGATCCGTCGGCGACGTCCATGAGTGGCGCCACCATGCAGCTCGCGCTTGAGAAGCAGGGGGGCGGGAAGACGCGTTTCTTCACGGGATACCAGCGGACGACGCCTGGTTTCGAGGTCAATGACGTCGGCTTCCTCGCGCGCGCCGACCAGCAGTCGTACTCCACGTGGTTCCAGGTGGCGTACCTCAAGCCAACGTCGTGGTATCGGAGCGCGCGGGTGAACTTCAACCAGTGGACGCTGTGGAATACCGGTGGCCAGATGCTCGAACTCGGCGGGAACATCAATGCGCACGTCGAGTTCGCGAATCAGTGGTGGGGACACATCGGTGGAAACCTGAACTCCGTCGGGAATTCGTTCGATGATCGCGTCTCCCGCGGCGGCCCGTCGGTGCGCCAGGTCTACAACCGCTCCGGGTGGTTCGGCATGGAGGGCGACCGCCGGTGGAAGGTGCAGCCGATGTTCTTCACGCGCGGCCAGATGAAGGACGCGTCGGGAAGCTGGATGGCCGGGTTCGATCCGGAGGTGGCGATCCGCGTCGCCAGCCGGCTGCAGGCGCGGATGGGTTTGTCGTTCACGCACAGCGTCAACGACGCGCAGTGGTACGGCAAGGAGTCGGACGCGACGGGCAAGACGCACTACACGTTCGCCCGGCTCGACCAGCACGTGGCGTCGCTGACGACCCGACTCGACATCACGGCCACGCGCACACTGAGCCTTCAACTCTATGCATCGCCCTTCGTGGCGACGGGATCGTATTCGAACCTGCGCGAGCTCGACGATCCCGCGGCGCCACGTTACGCCGGCCGCTACCGGGCGTACGGCACGGGCGCCGCACTGGAGGGATTCAATTTCAAGGAATTCCGGTCGAACACCGTCGTGCGCTGGGAATACCGGCCGGGGTCGACGCTCTTCTTCGTCTGGTCACAGGGACGCCAGCAGGATGGCCGGAATTCCGGATCGTTCGAGGCGGGCCGCGACCTGCGTGATCT
The DNA here is from genome assembly GCA_036504815.1 of Gemmatimonadaceae bacterium. Lineage (NCBI taxonomy): Bacteria > Pseudomonadati > Gemmatimonadota > Gemmatimonadia > Gemmatimonadales > Gemmatimonadaceae > Gemmatimonadaceae bacterium. Next base: position 31,483 of record DASXUN010000008.1, read on the forward strand.
GTTCCGGGCACGGCCGGACAATACGCTGCTAGTCAAAGCCGCATACTGGTTTGCGCTATAAGAGAGACAACAGACAAACAACAGAGAGACAACAGAAAGACAACAGAAAGACAACAGAAGTATGGATGGATCTCGGACTCCCCCAAACATCTGTTGTTTCTCTGTTGTCTTTCTGTTGTCTCTCAGTTGTCTCTCGTGATGGGGAAACCTTTTCGTGCGCACCGCGTACTAACTATTTGACGGGCGGCCGATGGGTGTGGTCAGTCGGCGCTGGTGGGGGGCCGGCTCGCCCCCTGTCGGTCGCTCGGATTCTCCTAAGGACGAAAACGTCGCCTCTCGAGGCGGCGTTTTCGTTTTTCCGTCGCGTGCGCGATATTGAGGCACGACGCGTGGACGGCCCCGCTCGCCGCACGCCACCCGTCCCTCCGCACGAAGCCTCCGCACCCCGCTCTCGCTCCTCCCCTCCCATGTCAATCAACATTGCCTTCCTCGGCCTCGGCGCCATTGGCACGCCGATGGCGCGCCATCTGGCGATTCCCGGGTTCAGCCTCGCGGTCTGGAACCGCACACCCGCCAAGGCGCAGGCGTTCGCCGAGGCGCATCCGGCGCGCGTGGCTGCGACGCCGACCGACGCGGTGCGCGGCGCGTCGTTCGTCGTCACCTGTCTGCCCGTCTCGCGCGATGTGGAGGGGTTGCTCGACGGACCCGACGGCCTGCTGGCGGGCATGGCGAAGGGCACGCTGCTCATCGACTGCACGTCGGGGGACCCGGCGACGTCGCAGCGCATCGCCGCCCGGCTCGCGGAGCATGGCATCGCGTTCATCGACGCGCCCGTCTCGGGCGGCGTGATCGGGGCGGAGAAGGGCAAGCTGACCATCATGGTGGGCGGCGCGGCGGCGGATCTCGAACGCGCGATGCCCGTGCTCAAGGCGATGGGCGAGAAGATCGTGCACTGCGGGAAGGTCGGTGCCGGGGATGCGCTCAAGGCGGTGAACAACGCGATGCTGGCCGTGCACATCTGGTCGGCGGCGGAAGGGCTGCTGGCGCTCTCGCGCGCCGGCGTGAAGCCCGACGTGGCGCTCGACGTGATCAACGCCTCGAGCGGGCGGTCGAACTCGTCGATGAACCTTTTTCCCGAACGGGTTCTCACCCGCGCCTTCCCGCGCACCTTCCGGCTGGCGCTGCTCGACAAGGACGTGATGATCGCCGCCCAGGTGGCGCGCGACGAGAAAGTGCCGTCGCCGCTCATCCAGATGACCGCCGAACTGTTCCGCGCGGCGCACAAGGCGCTCGGTGAAGAGGCGGACCACGTGGAAGCGGTGAAGTACCTCGAACAGATGGCTGGGGGGGAAATCTCATGACGGCGCCAGTGGTGCAAGGGCACGGGCACAGTGGGGTGCAAGGGAAGGGGATTGCCTCCGTCGAGGCAATCCGCGCGCAGTTCCCCGCGCTGGAACGTCTGCATGGCGGGCAGGCCATTGCGTACTTCGACGGACCCGGCGGCACGCAGGTGCCGCGACGCGTGGTGGAGGCGATCAGCGACTACCTGTACCACCACAACGCCAACACGCACTGGACGTATCCGACCAGCGAGGAGACCGACGCCGCCATCGCCGATGCGCGCGCGTCGCTGGCGGCGCTGCTGAACGCGTCCGCGAACGAGATCGCGTTTGGCGCCAACATGACGACCCTGACCTTCCATCTGGCGCGCGCCCTCGGCCGCGGATGGGGGCCCGGCGACGAGGTGATCATCACCGAGCTCGACCACCACGCCAATCAGGCGCCGTGGCGCGCGATCGAGCGGGAACGGGGCATCACCATCAAGGTGGCGCCGATCAACCTCGAGACGTACGAACTCGACTGGCCGGCGCTCGAGCGGCTCATCACGCCGCGCACGAAACTGCTCGCGATCGGTGCCGGGTCGAACGCGCTTGGCACGATGCCCAACGTGACCGCGGCGGCGCGGCTCGCGCACGCGGCCGGGGCGCTCTGCTTCGTGGACGCGGTGCACTACACGCCGCACGGCGTGGTCGACGTGCGCGCGTTCGACTGCGACTTCCTGGCCTGCTCGGCCTACAAGTTCTACGGTCCGCACATCGGCGTGATGTACGGCAAGGCCACCCGCCTCGCGGCGCTCGACGTGCCGAAGCTGCAGCCCGCCCCCGATACCGTGCCGGAACGCCTCGAGACGGGGACGCAGAACCACGAAGGCATCGTCGGCGCCGGCGCGGCCGTGCAGTTCCTCGCGTCGATCGGGAGCGGAGCGACACCACGCGAGCAGGTGGTCAGTGCCATGACCGCGCTGCATGCGCGTGGCGAGCAGTTGTTCGCTCGACTGTGGGACGGATTGGGCGCCATCACGGGCGTCACGCGCCATGGGCCGCCGCCGGGGCGTCCGCGCACGCCGACCGTCTCGTTCACCATCGCGGGCGTCACGCCGGACGATGCGGCGCGCCGCCTGGCCACGCGGGGCGTCTTCGTGTCGCACGGCGACTACTACGCCTCCACGGTGGTGGAACGGCTTGGCCTGCAGCCGGACGGAATGATTCGTGCGGGCTGCTCGTGCTACACGAATGAGGCCGAAGTCGATCGGCTGCTGGCCGGCGTCGCCGCGCTCGCACGAGCGTAACCGCTACCGCACGTGATGAAGGGCGCGAGGAGAGTGACCTCGCGCCCTTCGCACGTCCGATCACGGTTCTATTTCGCTGGGGGCGGCGCCTTCTTGCGGCTCACGAGTTCACGGTCGAGCGCCCCCGCGAAGAGCTCGTATTTCGAGCCGGGATGCCAGAGTACCCATCCATCGTATCCGGCATCGTAGACCGCCTGCTTCTGCGCGCGCAGTTCCGCGGCGCCGTACGGCGGCTGCCCAAGCGAGAATGCCTGCAGCCAGGCGCGCACGTGCTCGCCGTTTCGAATGCCGAGCTTCTCATCGCGCTCTCGCGCCCGACTGATGGCGGCAAACACGATCCGGTACGGATCGGCGTTGGGGCGGGCCACGCCGAAGGCGCCGCGAGGATAGTGCGACGGATAGACCATCGGCAGCATCACATCTGCGCGCGGCGACAGCGTCTCCCAGTGTTGGCCGATCTCCAACGGCCGGGCGAGCGACGTGACAAGGCCGAAGACGTCCGCCGTCGTGCGGACACCGAGCTTGCTGATGCGCCCTTTCGCAAACCCCAGGAACTCCGCGAGCGCGGTGGCTTTGTCAGATCCGTTTGCGCTTGGAAAGACCTGTCTTGGTAACGACTTATATGGTTCTGGAAAACGTATGTAGTCGAATTGGATTTCGCCAAAACCTAGCTTCACCACCTCTTCCGCGATGCGGACGTTGTAGTCCCAGAGTTCGCGGTGATAGGGGTTCACCCACGTGAGCCCCTGCTTATCGCGCCACGCGCCGCCCGCGGCCGTGCGAATGGTCCATTGTGGATTGACGCGTGCCGTGACGGAATCCTTGAAGACCACGATACGTGCGATGGCGAGGATCTTGTGCGCCTTTAGCGTGTCGAGCAGAGGCCGCAGGTCGCGAATCGTGCCGGCATTTCCCGCGTTGCGCTGAATGACGGGGTCCGCTGAGGCGTAGTTGAGTCCGAACTCGTCCTTGATGTCGATGACGAAGGCGTTGATCTCTGTCGCATCGGCCAGCGCGATGAGCTGGCGCATGCGCTTCGGGCTCTGGGCAGCGAACCGGTTGACGTACAGCCCGCGGACGATCGGCGCCTCGAGCAGCCGCGCGGGGGCCGCGAGCGCCGGCGTGGCACTCGGGGCGCGCGTGGGGGCGGCGACGCTTGGCTGCGCCGCGATGGACGCCGTGGCGGTGATCACGAGGAACAGCAGAGCGGGGAGGCGATGGCGCATGACGTGCAAGCTAAACGGCCGCCGGCGCACCGAGCGACCCCCTGGGCCTGCTATATTGCGTCGTGCCTTCGCGCCGCCTCCTCCCGCTGATCCTGATCGCCGCCTGCTCCCGCGCGCCGCAGGGGCCGCCTCCGCACACCGAGTTCCTGGTGGCGAACGTCGACTCGACCTTCTGGGTCACGTCGGACGCGCGCGGCATCCGCATGCGCGGCGCCCCCATCGTGCTCGCGCGTGACGCCGGCCGCTTCCACGAACTGTACGTCGCCGACGACGACCGCTCCTTCTACGATGCGATCTTCGTCGGCCAGCGCCTGTACCGTCGTGACCTGATCAGCGGCGATTCGACGCAGCTTCTCTCCGACGGCGAGGTGGCCGACATGGCCGAGCGATTCGCCGTCGAGCATCCGAACGAGCGCCCGCTCGCCGCCGACGAGGAAGGCGCGCAGAATCCGCGCACCTCCGCCATGGCCGAGCTGCACCTGCTCGACCTGCACGGTCCATACGCCTCATTCGAGCACCTGACCGACATCGACATTCGCGGCGGCTCCAGCCGTCACGCGGCGCACGGCGGGGTCATCGACCTGCGCACGGGCGAGGAGAAATCGGTGCGTGACTTGTTCGGCGACGCCGAGGAAGCGCGCATCGTGCCGATCGCCGAATCGGCGTGGCGCAACGCCCGGGACTCGCTGCTCCTGGCCGCGGGCTCACGCGGCACAGCGGCCCGGTCGGCGATCCAGCATTTCGAGTTCAATGCCGGGAGCTTCGCGATCGCCGCGCAGAATCGGGTGCCCCAGGTGCAGTTCACGGTCCCCGGCTCCGGAGGCGGAGCCGGCGGTGTCACCATTCCCCTCCCGCCGCAGAGTGTCGTGGAGCCGCCCTGGTGGCGCGCCGTGCGCGACGAACTGCCGCTGGGCGCGGCGCCGCTCCTGCGCTGGCCCCGCGAGCATTTCGAGCTGGTGGCCCGCAACGACACCGCGAGCGGTGAACGCGCGACGCTGGCCATTCGCGATGGCGAGCGTGAGTGGCCGATTGGCGTGGTGCGAGGGCCGGTGCGCCGCGTCTTCTGGCTCGACGCGCCGGCGCTCTCGCGCGAGGGGCGCCGGGCGCTCACGCGCGCCTTCGACGAGGCCGCGCTCTACTCGGAGCAGACGCGCATCGTCCAGGCGCCGCGGCTGCGCGGCCGGCCGCTCGTGCTTCCGGCGTCCAACCGCCGGTCCGAGCCGCGACGCGTGAAACGCACCACCAGCAGCGGTCGCGCCGAGGCGCTGTGAAGACGCCGCGTTCCGCGCCGGCGCTCAAGGTGGCGCTGCCGTACACTGCGGCAAACGCCAATCGGGCCCTGCCGCTCGTGCGGCGCATCGTGACCGACCTCGTGAATCAGGTGCGGCACTGGGAAGAGGCGGTGCGGCACGTCGAGCTGACCAGCCACGACAACGTGCTCGACAACGCGGAGTCCGAACGCTGGCAGCGCGAGACGCAGCGGCTGGCCGCGGAGATCGAGGGATGTGTGCGCGAACTCGGGGAACTGGGGATCGCGGTCAAGGCGCTCGACGTCGGCCTGGTGGATTTTCCGGGCACGCTCGACGGCCGAGAAGTCTACTTCTGCTGGATGCTGGGCGAGCGCGCGGTGACCCACTGGCACGAGCGTGACGCCGGCTTCAGCAGCCGCCAGCCCATTCCCCTCGACGCCATCGCCACACTCGGCTGAACCGGCGGTCGCCCGGCGTGCCACCCCGGCGCCCGCGCTACGCGCCGGCGTCCTCGTCGACGAACGGCACGTTGATCTCCATGCCGTCACGCGCGATGGCCACGCGCGGGAAGACTTCACGGGCCTCGCGCTCGAGATCGGACGGATCGCGCGAGTACCGCGCCGAGAAGTGCGTCAGGGCGAGCTGTTTCACGCCGGCCGCGAACGCCACCTGCGCCGCCTCGCGCGCCGTGCTGTGCCCCGTCTCCACCGCGCGCTCCGCTTCTTCATCGCCGAAGGTGCTCTCGTGGATCAGGAGATCGGCCCCCTGCGCGATGTCGATGGTGGCGCCACAGGGACGCGTGTCGCCGGTGATCACGACGCGGCGTCCGGCACGCGTCGGACCCACGAGCACCGACGGCTCGATGACGCGTCCATCGTCGAGCGTGATCGCCTCGCCCTTGTGAATCCGTCCCCACAACGGCCCCTCGGGAATGCCGAGCGAGCGCGCGAGGTCCGGGTTGAAGCGCCCCCTCCGGATTTCCTCCACCAGCGCATATCCCACCGCGGTGACGCCGCGATGGTCCACGGCGTACGGCACCATGGCGTAGTCCTTGCGCTTCACCGGCTCGCCCGGCGTCACCTCGGTGATCTCCACCGGATAGGTGAGCCGCTCGCCGCCGAACGCATCGGCCCGCTTCATCAGTCCGGCGAGACCGCGTGGTCCCCAGACGCGCAGCGGCTCCGTGCGGCCCTGCAGCGAAAGGGTGCGCATCAGTCCCACGGCGCCGATGACGTGATCGGTGTGGAAGTGCGTGAAGAAGAGGTCGCCGAACGTGAAGCCGACCGCGTATCGCATCATCTGCCGCTGCGTCCCCTCGCCACAGTCGACCAGGATCGTCTCACCTTCGCGGACGATCGCCAGCGACGAAACCCCGCGCTCCACGGTGGGGCGCGAGGCAGAGGTGCCGAGGAAAGTGACGCTGAGGCTCAACGGACGGGGATGGCAGAGGGCGGATGGCAGATGGCGGATGGCTACCGCCTAAGGTAATCGACTCCGGCGCGATTCGTTCGTCGCGAGCGAAGCGGCTACGCCTTCGCGAGGATGCCTTGCAGGCGCGTCTCGTCGATGTTGCCGCCGCTCACGATGGCGACGATAGGCGTGGCCAGGTGCCGCAGGCGGCCGCTGCGGAGCGCGGCGACGCAGACGGCGCCCGACCCCTCCGCCCGGATTCCCTCGGCGAGCCAGAGCCAGGCGATCGCGCTCGCGATCTCGTCTTCCGTCACCGTCATGATGGACTCGAGCGTGGCCTGCCCGATGGCCAGCGCATCGTCGTCGATCTGGCCGGCGAGTCCGTCGGCGAGCGTCGGCAGGTTCTCGATTTCCACCACGTGCCCCGCCTCGATGGCGAGCGACATCGCGTTGGTGCGCTCGCTCTGCACGCCCACGACGTGCACGTGCGGCGCCATGCTCAGCACGTAGGCGCCCATGCCGCCCAGCAGGCCGCCGCCGCCGACGCAGACCAGCATCGTCTGCACGGCGGGGAGTTGCTCGAGCACCTCGGTGGCCACCGTGCCCTGGCCGGCGAGCAGCGGGACGCCAAGACAGGGGTGCACGAAGGTCTTCCCTGTTTCCGCGGCGTGCGCGCGCGCCCGCACCATGGCGTCGTCGTAATCGAAGGCCTCGTCGAGCACGCGGGCGCCGCGCTTTGCGATCCCTTCCTTCTTCACCGCGGGCGCGTTGGACGGCACGAAGATGGTGGCCTCGATGCCGAGCCGCTGCGCCGCTTCCGCGACCCCGAGGCCGTGATTGCCGGCGCTCGACGCCACGATGCCGCGCGCGCGTTCGTCGAGCGTGAGGAGGGAGAGGGCGTTGTATGCGCCGCGCACCTTGAAGGAGCCGGTGATCTGTTCCGACTCGAGCTTCAGGTAGACGTCGCCCTCGGCGAGCGACGAGAGCGCCTCCGACCGGCGCAGGGGCGTGCGCACGGCGACGCCGCGCAGGCGGGCAGCGGCTTCGTCGATCTCGGAAGCGGAGGGAAGGAGGCGTGGCACTTTAGCGATGGCAGAGGGCCGATGGCAGATGGCCGATGGCAGATGGCCGATGGCCGATGGTGGATGGCGGATCGTGGAAGATGGGCGATCGGCCGAGTCGCGTCCACGGTTGTCTGGTGTCCTTTCCGCCCTCCGCCCTCCGCCATCCGCCATCCGCCTTCTGCCCTCCGCCATCACTCGTCGGCCGCGAACAGTTCCAGATCTCCTCCATTCCACCTTCGCTCATACGCACTCGCGTCGAACTTCTTATAGGCCCGCTCGAGCGACATTGAGCGAATCGTCCCCCAGACCGGGCGCTCGCCCCACGGCCGATCGAACTTGCCGAAGCACCACTGGATGCCGCCGTAGCTCGACGGATCGCGCCCATCCAGTGCCCACTTGTCGTTCAGGTGGATCAGGTGCTGCATCGCATCCGCGTACGTCGCCGACCAGGCGAGCACCGACTTGCCCCAATACATCCGCATCACGTTGTGGATGACGCCCGTCTCCCGCAGTTCACGCTGCGCGGCGTTCCAGAGCGGGTGATGTGTGGCGGCGTTCTCGAGCTGCTGTAGCGAGTACACGGCCTCGCGTTGGTCGCCCGCGTGCGACGCCATCGTGCGATGCACCCACTCCGGCAGCGCTGACAATGTGCGGAAGTTCGGGTTGCGGAGGGTGAAGTTGAGCGCGAGTTCGCGCCAGGTGACGAGTTCGTCGAGGAAGGAGTCGGCTTTCGCCTGTCCCACCGCGGCCAGCGCGGCGCGCGCCACCTCGGCGGCGCTGATCTGGCCGAAATGCAGGTACGGCGAAAGCCGCGACGAGCCGTCGGGATCCGCCGGTTCACGGCGGCGCGTGTCGTAGTCGGGGAGCGCGGTGCTGCAGAATGCCTTCAATCGGGCGAGTGCGGCGCGACGCCCGCTCGGCAGCGGGGCCGGTGGCACCGTGTGGTCGATGTCGCAGCGGGCGATCTCCGCCGCGAGGTCGCCGGCAACGTCCAGGCGGTCCACCTCGAGCGAGGCCCACAACGTGTCGGACGCCTCGACGCGAGGGGGCGCGTTGCTGACCGGCGCGAGGGCGTGAGAGAGGTGCGCCATCACCTTGGGGCGCAGCGTGCGCGCCGCGTACTCCTCCTTCACGAAGAGCGCCGCCGGGACGATGGCGTGCGATTCGACCGCGACGACACGGCAATCAACGCGCGCGGCGAAGCGCTGGGTCCGCTCGGCGATGCCGGCCGTGGGGAAGTCGTCGGTCACCACGAGCGCGGCGCGCGCCGCCAGACGGTCCACCACGCGCCGGTCGCCGCCGCGACGGCGGCGCAGGACGAACTGGTAGCGCAGCCCGAGTTTCGTGGCCCGCTGCGCGAGTTCGCGCGCGTTGTGCAGGATGAACGAGTGAATGCGGTCGTTGGCGTGCTCGTACGTCGGGTCGAGCCCCTGGTGGATGATCACTGGCAACCCAAGCCGGTCCGCCTCGCGCACGGCGCATCGCAACGCCCAGTTGTCCTCGAACCGGTGCGTGGACTGCATCCAGTACAGCACGTATTCACCGCTTCGGCGTTCGGGACGCGTGTTCATGCCGCGCGTACGAAGCGCGAGCTGCTCACGGACGAAGGCGGAGCTAAGGGCGGACGACACGAGTGCTCGGGGAGGAGAAGGCGCGCTACCGGTGGCGCCGGGCGCAACGAGGATGGCGCAGGACGCATCCCTGCCGCGGCGCGGCCTACGTGAAGATGAACGCCTCAGGCCGCGCTGGCGTTCCGTGACGCGCCTGTTACAGGATGTTGTGGCGAAGGCACTTACGGGTGAACAACGGGCGCAGCGGTGTTGCACGCCACGGATAATGTCCCCGTGGTGCGACCAGTAGAAGTGTCCCCCAGATTCGAGGCCTCGCGAGGAGGCCGGGATGGGGCGCACGGGGATGTCGACACGAGAGTTGGAGCGGGCACGGATCGTGGCGCAGGTGGTGGCCGGGGCCCTGCGTCTCACGGAGGCGGCGACGCTGATGGGCGTGAGTTACCGGCAGGCGAAGCGCCTGCGACAGCGGTTTCGCGCGGGCGGCGCCGGCGCGTTGCAGCACCGGCTCGTCGGGCGCGCGTCGAATCGCGCGTGGGACCCGGCCGCGCGATCGGCGATGCTGGCGTTTGTCGCGGCGGAGTTGAGTGGCCCGGCCGCCCCCGGGCCCGGGCAGCGGTTTGGCCCGACGTTGGCCGCGGAGCAGGTGGCCGGCGAGTTGGGGTGTCCGGTGGCCGTGACGACGCTGCGGCGCTGGATGCAGGCGGCGGGGCTGTGGACGCGGCGGCGCGCGCTCGGCGTGCCCAGGGTGCGCCGGCCGCGCGCGGCGCATTTCGGCGAGCTGGTGCAGCTCGATGGCAGCCCGCACGCGTGGTTCGAGGACCGCGGCCCCGTGTGCTGTCTGCTGGAGATGGTCGATGATGCGACGGGACGCACGATGCAGCGCTTCGCGCCGGGCGAGACCGCCGATGCGGCCGTGGCGATCCTGCGGCAGTGGGTGCTGACGCACGGGGTGCCGCGGGCGATCTACCTCGACGGCGCGGGCGTGTATCGCGGCATTCCCGACGCCGAACGGACCCTGAGCCATGGGCGCGACCTCGGGTCGCGGTTCGGGCACCTCTGTGCGGCGCTCGGGATCCAGCTGATCACGGCGGGCTCACCGCAGGCCAAAGGGCGCGTGGAGCGGGCGCATGGCACGCACCAGGATCGGCTGATCAAGAAGATGCGTCGCGTGGGCATTGCGACGCTCGCGGACGGCAATGCGTTTCTCGCCCGCTACACGCCGCAGCATAACGCGCGCTTCGCCGTCCCGCCGGCCGCGCCCACCGACGTTCATCGCCCGCCGCTCACGGCGACGGCCTTCGACGCGCTCGGCTAGGCGGAGACCCAGCGCGTGGTGGGCCGCGATGGCGTGATCCGGTACCTCGGCCGCGAGCTGCAACTGGAGCGCAGTGTGCGCCGTCGGGTGCCGGACGGCACGCGCATCCTCGTGCAGGAGGCCGCGAACGGCGTCGTGCGCATCATCCATCGCACGGGGGCGGGTGACCGGACGTGCGCGTGGCACGAGGCGCCGCCGCGCCCGGCCGCCCTGCGGCCTCGCCGCTCACCGGCGGAAGCCGCCGAGGCGCGGCGGCCACGGGCCGACCATCCGTGGCGGAAAACCCTGCACAAATGGTACCTGCAATCCGTGGCGGACAAGCACGCCGCCACGAGGGGACAGTTCTAATGGCGTAACACTGGGGACACTTCTACTGGTCGTTGACAAGCGGTTGACTTTGCCCCGAAACGGACTACAATTCAATCTGTCTGTGGGGCCCCGCCTCTGGTGGGGCCGTTCGTTTCAGACCCGGGTGCGACCGGAAGCAGTGACGAGCGTCGCCCTGGATCGTATTGGGGCTGTAGCTCAGCTGGGAGAGCGCTGCAATCGCACTGCAGAGGTCAGGGGTTCGATCCCCCTCAGCTCCATTCGCACGAAGACAACCGATGTGCCCGCCGCCGTTCGGTAGGACGTAGAGTTCCAATGACGGCGAGCGTGGCCACTTCATACGAAGGCCGCACCCAAGGGTGCGGCCTTTCTTAGGTTCTTTATCGTCGTAAACACTTGACTACCCGGCCGAATGGGTGAATTTGAGTTTGACGCTCAGTCTTGACCGTCGTTAAGGGCCAAGCACCAACGAGCGAATGGCAGTACGTGCTCCTCGTCTAACTCACTGAGAGTCTTGCGGTTGAAGCTTCCCATCTTGGTTTTTCACAAGATCGCGCCGGTCCCTCCAGACTCGCAGTTCCCGCGCAACTACGTGCGTCCGGAGCAGTTCGACGCGCTCCTGGGTTGGCTGCGGAGCGCCGGGTACGTGAGCATTCGCTTCGAACAGTATGTCGCGCACCGGCACGGCGAGGCGACGCTGCCGCCCAAGCCGATCATTCTGACCTTTGACGACGGCTACCGTTCCAACGCGGAGATTGCGCTGCCGATCATGAAGAAGCACGGATTCCGCGCCACGATCTTCGTCGTGCCTGGCCATCTCGGGCAGACCAATCGCTGGGACGCCGAGGAGAAGCAGGAGCCACTGCTGTCGGCCGAGGAGATCCGCGAACTGCATGCCGACGGCTTCGCGTTTGGCTCGCATACGATGCATCACTCGCGCCTGACGGCGGCGCCCGCCGCGCTGGCGCTCGAGGAGTTGCGCGCCTCCCGCGAGGCGCTCGAGGCATTGCTGCAGGAGCCGGTGCGCACGATCTGCTATCCCTGGGCGCAGCACAACGAGGCGGTGCGTCGTCTCGCGCTGGAAGCCGGCTACACCTGTGGCGTCGGTATCCGGCGTCGACTCAACCGACCGAGCACCGACATCATGGCGCTACACCGGATTCCAGTGACGTACCTCGACTCGACGTGGCGCGTGCGCTGGGATCTCCTGCGACTGCGGTTCCGGTCCGAATGACGTACCACGGCCTTCGCGTGGCCTTCATCACCTCGGCGGATTCCTTTCGCGGATCCGCCGTGTCCTACCAGCATCTCGCCGAGGGGCTGCGCGACCGCAGCGCCAAGGTGCAGGTCTTCACGGGCCATCCCGCGGTGACCGGTCCATTGCGGGCGGCCGGGATTGATGTGGTGGAGCTCAACCTGCGCTCGACGAACCCGAAGACCGCGCTGCAACTGCGCCGCGCGCTGCGCCTGTTCCGCGCCGAAGTGCTGGTGGTCGACCGTCCGCGCGACCTGCGGCTCGGCCTGCTCGCGACGGCCGGAACGAAGGTGGCGTTGGTTGACCGCTACAACGCGCATGGGGCGCGTCCGGCGAGCGACCTGCTGACCCGCATCGCGTACCGGTTCTTCGTGCGACAGACGATCTTCCTGACGCACGAGATGGCGCATCGGGTCTATCAGGCGGCGCCGTGGATGGCCCGTCCGAATCACCGCGTGATTCCCGAGGGGGTCTGCCTGCGGGGATTCCGTCCAGACAGCGCGGCGGGACGCGACTTCCGCGAACGCCATGCGCTTGGCAACCGGCCCTTCGTGCTCGCCGTCGGGGCGCTGACGAGCGAGAAGCGCACCGCGATGATCGTCGATGCGGTGCGTCAGGTTCCCGAACGGCCCCTGCTCGTTCTGTGCGGCGAAGGGCCGCTACGACCCTCGCTCGAACGCCAGGCGGAGCTGCTCGATGTGCCGGTGCGGTTTCTGGGACTCCTCCCGCGCGCGGAACTGCTCGGCGCGTACAACGCCGCCTCGGTGGTGGCGCACGCCTGCGCCGTCGAGACGTTCGGGTTGAGCGTGCTGGAGGCCATGGCGTGCGGCGCACCCGTGGTCGGTGTGCGATCGGGCGGAGTGCGTGAGGTGGTCGGCGAGTCGGGCGACGCCGGCCTGCTCGTGGACGCGGAGGATGCCGGGGCGATGGCGAGGGCCATCCACAGCGTCCTGGCCGATCCGGCGCTGGCGGCCATCCTGCGGGCGGGCGCGCGGGCGCGCGCCATGGCGGACTTTTCGCTGGAGAAGATGGCGGACGCCTACGATCTTGCCACCGTTGCCGCCTTCCTGCTGACCACTTCGACCTGACGGCAAGGCGCAACGAAGGCCGCACCGTACGGTGCGGCCTTTTTCGCTGCTACCACCCCTCGCGATCACGCAGCGCGGTGATGTGCGCGACGTGATGCAGGCAATGCCACGCGTACAGCGCCGTGAGAAAATCGATGGACATGGTGCGGCCGTGCTCAGGATGCACCACCGTCCGCGCGAAATCGGCCGGGGCGAGCGACCGCAGCAACGCGACCCAGCGCGCGTGCACGCCGTCGAGAATCTGCAGCGAAGGCTCGATGGCCAGCGTCTGCGAATCAGGCAACTCAGCCCACGCCTTCTCGAGGTAGGGCTTGATGGTCGGGTTGTCCTCGGTGAGCGCCAGCCGGACGCGCGTCACCGCGTTGAGGTGCGAGTCGGCCAGATGATGCACGAGCTGGCGGACAGTCCATCCGTCGGGGCGATAGGGCGTGTCGAGCTGGGCATCCGACAGCGCCTCCAGCGCGTCGCGCAGCTTCTCGGGAAGCTGGGCGAGGTGCCAGATGGCGTCGTTGCGCGACTGCGGCGTGACGGGAGCGGCGGAGTCGAACTTGCCGATAGGATAACGGAGATCGGACATCGGAACGAGGAGGAGGTAGAGGCGAAGGGACGGGGGACGAGGGCAGGAACGAGGAGGGAGACAGTCGCTACAGCGTGAACCATTCGTGCACGCGCGCCTTCAGGGCTGCGTCGCCGTCCTTGTGCGCGTATTCGTTGGTGGTGCGTGAATAGATATAGTCACCAGACCATCGTTCCACATTCCGCACGCACTCGGCGACCGCGTCGATGGCGTGGTCGATGTCATGCATCGTGGTGCTGGGGTGAAAGCTCAGGCGCACCCAGCCGGGCTTGTCGGACAGGTCGCCCTGGTCGATGCGATCCGTGATCGACTTGGAACGTGACGGGTCGACGTGCAGCAGATAGTGCCCGTAGGTCCCGGCGCAGGAGCAGCCGCCGCGCGCCTGCACGCCGAACCGGTCGTTGAGCAGGCGGACCATCAGGTTGTAGTGCACGCCTTCCACCCAGAACGAGAGCATGGCCAGGCGCTGCCGCACGCCCTGGGCGAGCACGTGCACGCGCGGGATCGCCGCGAGCCGATCCATCGCATACGGTGCGATCACGTGCTCGCGGGCCTGCATCGCCGCGACGGTCATCTCGTCCTTGAGCTGCACCGCCAGGGCGCTCTTGATGGCCTGCAGGAAGCCCGGCGTGCCGGCGTCTTCGCGCGCCTGGATGTCGTCGAGGAAGGCGTACTCGCCCCACGGGTTGGTCCAGGCGACGGTTCCGCCACCCGCCTCATCCGGCACCGTGTTCCGGTAGAGCGCGCGATTGAAGATGATCACGCCTGCCGCGCCCGGCCCGCCGAGGAACTTGTGCGGTGAGAAGAGCACCGCGTCGAGGAAGCCCTCCGGGTCATCGGCCGGATGCATGTCGACGTCCACATACGGCGCCGAGGCCGCGAAGTCGATGAGGGCAACGCCGCCGGCGCGGTGCATCAGGCGCGCCATCGCGTGATACGGCGTGAAGATGCCGGTCACATTCGAGCAGGCGCTGAAGGCGCCGATCTTCACGGGGCGGTCGCGGTACTGGTGCAGCTGCGCCTCGAGCGCCGCGAGCGAGACCACGCCCGCGTCATCGGGCGGCACCACCACGACGTCGGCGATCGTCTCGTACCACGACGTGTGATTGGAGTGGTGCTCCAGGTGCGTGACGAAGACCACCGGGCGTTCGTGCTCGTGCAGCGTGACATACTTGCGCAGTCCTTCGGGTGCCTTGAGGCCGAGGATGCGCTGCAGCTTATTGACCGCGGCGGTCATCCCGGCGCCGACGGTGAGGATCAGGTCGTCGGGCGAGGCATTGACGTGGCGCTTGAGGATGTCGTGCGCCTCGTGATAGGCGAGCGTCATCGCCGAACCCGTCACCGACGACTCGCTGTGGGTGTTGCCCACGAACGGGCCGAAACGATCGCGCAGGCGCTCCTCGATGGGGCGATACAGGCGCCCGCTGGCGGTCCAGTCGGCGTAGACGATGCGGTGCTCACCGTACGGTGAAGTGAACCGCTGGTCGTGGCCGATGGTATGGCGGCGGAAGGGCTCGAAGTGGGATTCGAGATTGGACATGCGAGACGTGTGGAGGAGAAATGAACTATAAGGGGGGACGAGAGGCGGAACGGGGAGGAGGTAGAGGCTAGGGGACGAGTGATGGGGTGGGCGAGGGGGGACGGGAGGCCTCCCGCTCCTGCACTCGTCCCCCCTCGCTGCGCCTCCACCCTCCTCCCCGTTCCTCCTCAAGGGGTTGATTGCCCCCCCCAGCCGGGTATAATTCGTGTCTCCCGGAAAACGGGAACTGTTCTGCCCCTTGGTGTAACTGGCAACACGTCTGACTCTGGATCAGAAGAGTCCAGGTTCGAGCCCTGGAGGGGCAACTCCAGAAGTCGTTATCCCACAACGAGAAAGGCACCTTCTTCGGAAGGTGCCTTTCTCGTTGCCGTTCTACTTCGGATACCGGGCGCAATTCCGGGGCAAGGCGACGTTGGCTTGGCCGCCCAGAAAGGCGTATGCTGAAATGGGGCACGGCGCGCACGGCCGAGTTCTGCGACCTCCCCAGCTACGCGCGCAACGCGGCTCCGAATCCCGCAATCGGAGGGCGTATGAAGCTGCGCAAACCAAAGGCTACCGCGACCTCCTCGACGGAGCCAAAGCGCGACAGTCCCGAACCAGACGCGCCGGACAAGCGACGTCCGAATCCGCCCCGCACCACGACGGGGTGGATTACGAGTCCGAAGTTCGGCAGCGCCGGCAGTGGTGGCGCCGAGCTCGAACCGGGCGTGGACGTCGACTGACGCGTTGCGCTGATACTGACGATCGAAACCGCGCCCGCACGCGGTGCTGTACCTTGCGCTCGCCGGTGCCGCGGCGCGCCGCCTGCGCGAGGTAGTCCCGGCGGGAGCGTTGAGAGCAGTCATCCCGCCACGCTGCGCCGCCACCATACTCTCGCGTGAGTCGGCGGCAGCGGTGGTGGCGGTGTTGGCGGTCGACCGCCGGCTCGTCACCAAAGCTCCAAACCTTTCGTAGGGTGGGTGGTGTCGAACGATGAAGAGGTCGTTCGCACCAGGTGCCGCTCCCACTCCCGACAGGCGAAGCTCGATGACTCACTCTGCCGTCCATCCGGCCGTTGCTCGCACGACGCTGGCCGCGTTCCTCGCCTGTTCGCTGGCGGGGACACTCGGCGCGCAGGCGCCCGCTGCCGGGATGCCCACGGGCGAACCGCCGCGCGCGGCCGCGGTGCGCCGCTCCTCGCCGGTGGTCATCGACGGCCGACTCGACGAAGCGGCGTGGGCCGCGGCCACACCGATCACCGAACTGCGGCAACGGCAGCCGAACGAGGGCGCGACGGCGTCCCTGCACACGGAAATCCGGTTCCTGTTCGACGACCGCGCGTTGTACATCGGGGCGCGGCTGGCCGACCCGCAGGGGCGCGCCGGGGTCCGGGCGCCACGCGCCCGCCGCGATCAACTGCTCGACGGCAACGGCAACAATGGCGCTTTCAATTCGCTGACCTCGGACAAGCTCCTCATCGTCCTCGATCCGTTTCACAATCATCTCGATCAGGTGCTGTTTGAGATCAACCCCGCCGGCGTTCGCGGCGAGGCCTACAACGGCGACAATTCGTGGGATCCGGTGTGGGAGGCCGCCACGCGCATCGACGACGGGGGGTGGACGGCCGAGCTGCGCATTCCGTATTCGCAGCTGCGCTTCTCGCGCGACTCGGCGCAGCGGTGGGGGATGCAGATCTTTCGGTACATCGACCGGCTGAACGAGCGTGACATGTGGTCGTTCCGGCGGCTGAACGAGGCCAGCGGCCCGACGTTCTACGGGCATCTCGAGGGCATTACCGTCGGCCCGCAGCCGCGAAAGCTGGAGCTGATGCCGTATACGGTGGCGCGTGGCGTGTTCAAGCCATCCGTTGCCGGCGATCCCTACCAGTCGGGATCCGACAAGCAGGCGAGCGTTGGCGGCGACATCAAGTACCTGCTGACCACCAACCTGACTCTCGACGCGACGATCAATCCCGACTTCGGCCAGGTGGAAGTGGATCCGTCGGTGCTCAACCTGTCGGCGTCGGAGACGTACTACGACGAGAGGCGTCCGTTCTTCGTGTCGGGGAGCAGCGCGTTCAGCTTTGGCGGGATGAGCTGCTACTTCTGTGACAACGTCTCCGGGCTTGGGGCCTTCTACTCGCGTCGCGTCGGACGTCCGCCGCAGCTCGCCGGGTACGTGAAGGGCAGGGCAGCCTTCGCCGATGTCCCCAGCAACACGTCAATCCTCGGCGCGGCCAAGGTGACGGGTCGCACGAGCAACGGCTACTCCATCGGGTTGCTCGACGCGTTCACCGACCGCGAGACGGCCCGGTACGTACGGCCGAATGCGACTGCGACCACGCACCAGCTGGTGGAGCCGATGGCGAACTACTTCGTCGGTCGCGTGAAGAAGGACCTGCACGATGGCGCCAGCTCGGTCGGCGGCATCCTCACGTCGACGCTGCGGCGCGTCGATGACGATCCGGTGGCCGCGGCGAGCCTGCGCACCCGCGCGACGGTGGCCGGCCTGGATTGGCGGCACACGTGGAGCAACCGCACCTACCGTTGGATGGGAACGGTGGTGGCGTCTGACGTCGCGGGCAGTGCCGCGGCGATGGCAGCCACGCAGCGTTCGAGTGTGCACTACTACCAGCGGCCGGACCGCCGCGTGATCGACGGCGGCTTCTTCGGCGCGCGCTACGACACCACGGCCACCGCCATGCGCGGCTGGGGACTGTACACGCGCGTGGCCAAGGAGAACGGCAACTGGCTGTGGGAGCTGGCGCAGAGCTGGCGCAGTCCGGGCTTCGAGACCAATGACGCATCGTTCGTCAGCCGCACGGGATACCGGTGGATGAACGGCAACCTCGTGCGGCAGTGGGTGAAGCCGACATCGTGGTACCGGAACATCTGGATCTCCACCGGCATGAACCAGGAGTTCAACTGGGACGGCCTTCGCACCTTCCAGGACCTGACCGCCTACTACGGGATGGAACTGCCGAACTATTGGCGCATCCGCTCCTTCGTCATTCACAACGCGACCGTGGACGACGACCGGCAGACGCGTGGCGGTCCGGTGACGATGCACGAGGGCTACGACTTCGTGCACCTGCAGCTGTCCACGGACCCGCGGCGCCTGGCGGTGTTCGACCTGACGACGCGCTATGCCCAGGGGTTGCACGACGGCACCCACATGCGGCAACTGCAGCCGGGCATCGCACTCAAGCCGATGCCAAGCCTGTACGTGCAGCTGGCGCCATCCTACGAGATGTCCGAGGGCGCGACGCAGTACGTGACGACGGTGAACGACCCCGCCGCCACCGCATTCGGCGGCAAGCGCTACGTCTTCGCCTTCATTCGCACGCAGACCGTGTCACTGGAGACGCGCGTCAACTGGACGTTCACCCCCGACCTGACGCTGCAGCTGTACGTGCAGCCGTTCATCGCGAGCGGCGACTATCAACGGTTCCGTGAGTTTGCGGCGCCGAGGACGCTGCACATGCTCGACTACGGACATGACATCGGGACGCTGACGCGCAACGCGACGACGGGCGCCTACACGGTCGATCCCGACGGTGCGGGGCCGGCGGCCGCGTTCAGCTTTGGCGACCCGAACTTCACGGCGCGCTCGTTGCGCGGCACCGCGGTGCTGCGCTGGGAATATCGCCCGGGATCGACGATCTACTTTGCGTGGACGCAGCAGCGCGCGGGTTTCAGCAACGACGGAACGCTCGACTTCGGGCGGGACCAGTCGGCGCTCTGGCGCGATCCGGCGGAGAACGTCTTCCTGGTCAAGGTGAACTACTGGCTCGGCCGGTAGCGGATGCGCCCTAGTTGGCGCGCTGCAGCTGTGCCGCGCGTGCGTCGAGCTTGGCCGCCTCAGCCAGTCGGCCGGCGCGCCGCCGCAGTTCGGCGTAGTCGTGCAGGGTCTCGATGATCCAACGGGGATTCGTGCCGGCAGTCTTCTCGCGGATCTCCAGGGCGCGACGGTAGAGCGGCTCCGCCTCGCCGAGGCGGCCCTCATCGCGGAGCGTGCCGGCCAAGGCGTGCAGCGTCGTGGCAATGCTGGCGTGTCCCGGCGCCAGGTACTTCTCCTTCGCGGCGAGCGACTGCCGCAGCAGCCGCTCCGCCTGGTCATACTGCTTCAGCTTCCAGTAGACCTCGCCCATGTTGTTGTAGAGGCCGAAGACGTTGGGGTGCGCCGGCCCGAGCGATCGTTCGAAGATCGGCCGCGCCGCCTCATAACTGCGCAACGCGTCGTCGTATCGTTTCAGCTGGTAGTACGTTCCACCCAGGTTGTTGAGCGTGCTGCCGACGTCGTAGTGATCTTCGCCCAGCGCCCGCCTCTGGACGGCCAGCACCTGGAGAAAGATCGACTCCGCCTCCGCCAGCCGGCCCTGCGCGAAGTAGACGTTGGCCAGGCCGCTGCGGCGCCGGAGCAGGGACTGGTCGGACGGAGGCCGCAGCCGCTCGTCGATGGGGAGGACGCGATGATAGAGCGATTCGGCCTGCGCGAGCTTGCCCTGACGCGTGCGCAGCACGGCGAGGGACGCGAGGGTCGACGCCACTTCCTTGCTCGCGGGGCCGAACGCCGCCTCGCGGATGGCGAGCGCGCGGAGGTACGCGCTGTCCGCCAGCGCGAGGTCGCCCTTGGAGCGTGCCGCATCGCCGAGTCCGTTCAGCGATTCGGCGACGAGGGTGTCGTTGGGCCCGTAGGCCTTCTCGCGAATCTGCACGGCCTGCCGGAAGAGCACCCGTGCCTGATCGGACATCCCCATCTGCTGGTGCACCGTGCCAAGCGTTTGCATCAGGCGGGATTGCAGGGCAGGCTGCCCCGCCAGCTTGCGTTCGACGCTGTCGGCGCCGCGCGCGAGCAGCTCGCGGGCCGTCAGGGTGTCGCCGCGCGAAAGGCCGGGGTCGTTGACGCGGAAGAGCTCCGTGAGAAAGGTGGTGACCTGCTGGGCCGCTTCGGCCTCCTGCGCGGCGAGCCGTTCGGCGCGGCGCGCGGTCACGAAGCCCACCGTCGAAAGGACGGCGCCGCCCACGACTGCCAGTGCGACGACGGCGCCGGCGGCGACGCCCACGCGGTGCCGGCGCACGAACTTGGAGAGCCGATAGCGCGCACTGGGCGGGCGCGCGATCACCGGCTGGTTGGCGAGATGACGCTGCAGGTCGTCGGCCAGGCTGTTGGCGGAGTCATAGCGCCGGGTGCGATCCAGGCTGATGGCTTTCAGCACGATCCAGTCGAGGTCGCCCCGCAGCTCGCGCTTGAGGCGTGGCAGGTCGGTTTGTCGGCAGTGCGTGACGGTGCCATCGGCCGGCGTCGAGCCGAGGCGGGCGCTGGGCGCCGGCGGATTGATGAGTCCTGATGTCAGGCTGACGAGAAAGGCATGCGGTCCCATCACCGCGGGATCGACCGGCAGGCCTCCGATGAGCAGCTCGTAGAGCATCACCCCGAGCGAGTAGACATCGGCGCGCGTGTCGATGTCGGTGGCCGGCGCGCTGGCCTGCTCGGGGCTCATGTATGCCGCCGTGCCGACGGCCACGCCGGCCATCGTCACCGCCGCCTCGTCGGTGAGCTCGCGGCCGGTGGCCTTGGCGATGCCGAAGTCGATGATTTTCGGCTGCGGCCGTCCGTCCTGCTCGGTCACGAGCACATTGGACGGTTTCAGGTCGCGGTGGATGACGCCCTTCTGGTGGGCGTGCTGCACGGCGCGGCACACCTCGATGAAGAGCTGGATGCGATCCGCGACCGACAGGCGGTGCGTGTCGGCGTAGGCGGTGATCGGGAGCCCGCGGACGAGCTCCATCGTGAAATACGGCTCGCCGGTCTCCGTCTCGCCGGCCTGCAGCACCTTCGCGATGCCCGGATGGTTCATCACGGCGAGCGCCTGGCGCTCGGTGTCGAACCGCGCGATGACCTGCCGCGAGTTCAGCCCCGCCCGCACCACCTTGATCGCCACGCGGCGGCGGACGGGGCCGGTTTCCTCGGCCTCATACACGAGTCCCATGCCGCCCTGCCCCAGCAACTGGAGCACGCGATACGGGCCGATGCGCTCCGGCAGCTTCTCCAGCGGCGCGTCCATGTCGAGGTCCCCGGGACGGCGCTAGGTCTCGATCACCATGTCGGGGTCGATGGACGCCGTGCGGCGGCGACCGGCGTGATCGCGGAACGTGATGTCGAGGATGTACTGTTTCTCGCCCTTCCGCTTCACGGGCAGCCGGCGCAGGCTGTAGAGCGCATTCTTGATGCCGGCAACGACGCGGCGTTTGGCGAACGGCCACCTGACCTTCTTCCGACTCCGGCGCGGCGCGGCGTGCTCGATCTGCGCGTTCATCTTCACCCACGTAATCGTGTCACCGGTGTGACTGCGGATGGTCCAGGGATGGACCGTGATCTCGATCCGGTTCTCTCCTGACTCGCCAGTCTGCTTCAGGTGCACGTAGACCTTTCGCTCAGCCATGAGTCGCTCCGGCAGGAGGGGGGATGCCGAGGGGCCTCCCACCATACGACGCGCCGGCGACTTGAGCAATAACCGCCCACCCGGGGCGGGGTTTCAGGAGGCTCAGGTAAAGCCGCTGTTGCCACCGCACGAGGTGGCGCCGCTTCCGGCTCCGGACCGGCTCCCCGTCAGCACCCCGCACCCCGTGATGCGACGCTCGACGTCGGTTGAACCGCACGCCGGACAGCGCCGACCCTCACCCGCCGAGTAGGCGGACATGGACAGGCGCACCTCATACGGGGCGCTGCACTGGAGGCAGATGTACTCGTAGGTGGGCATCGGTGGGTGAAGATGCGCTGTGCCGCCGGCACAGACGATTTACGATGGACGGGCACATGAATTAGTATGTTTCGCCAACTCGCCGCGGGAGTGGGCAGGCCTCACGCCTTCCAGCACCGTCCGCGGCTCACGCTTCCACGCTCCGCCGACTACCCACGTCCGCATGCCCGTCTCCCGACGAGAATTCCTGGTCCTCGCCCTGCTCGGCCTGCTCGCCGGCGCCGCGTATTTCGTGACGTGCCGCCTGATCTCGTCGCCGGCGGATGTCGCGATGCCAGCGTGGGTGCCGTTCCTTCCCATACTCACCATTCCGTACCTCCTGCAGGTGGTCGTGAGCTACGTGCTGGCGATGTACCTGGTGCACCGCGCGCGGCGGCACGCCGTGTTCAAGGCGTACTTCCTGTCGCTGGCCATGGTCTTCGCGGTCTGGTTGATCCACCCCACGCGCATGCGACGTCCGCCCGCGCCGCCGGAGTGGTGGAACTGGCCCTATGCCGTCATGGCGCGCACCGACCTTCCCGTACACGTCTGGCCGGCGGGGCATATCCTGATGCCCGTGCTGCTCATCTGGGCGTGCTGGTACGAGCGGCGTGACTGGCTCTGGTGGCTGGTCCCCGCGCAACTCGTCGGCGCCTTCGGCATCGCCGCCACGTGGCAGCACCGGCCGGTCGACATCCTGTTCGGCAGTCTGCTGGCCGTCGTTGCGGGGCTGTGGTTCGGGGTGGCGCGTCCGGCCGCGGCCTAACGGCCGCTCGCACCATCGTGTCCGGACCGGCGCGCGCGGCCCGCCGCCGGCGTGCTGCCCGGGGCGAAGATCAGCTGGACGACGACTTGACGCACAGCCGCAGCGTGCGGTCCACGCGTACGATGTGATTGAGGAGCCAGTGCTGCAGGGAGGTCAGCAGCAGCTGCGCGTCGTGCTGGTCGTAGCCGTGCTGGGCGTGAAACCGTCGGTGTTCGCCCAGGAGTTGCAGAAGCCCCGCATGTTGCTGCTTGTTGACCTGGGCTGCCGGGCACCGATGCCGCTCCATGCACCCTTCCTCGAACACGAAGTGATCGCGGCAATACCGGTCGAGATATCCAAGCAGGCGCAGGTACTCCGTCGACCCCTCGTGCTGCTCGATGGCGGCGGACAGCGCCGCCACCGCCCTGAAGAGCGATTTGTGCTGGTCATCGATCTGCGGGACGCCAGTCGCGAAGGAGTCATTCCACTGCATTCGACGAATGCTAGCGGCAACGCAAAACGGCGGTATCCCGGTTTGTGCGTACACGTTTCCCCGACAGGTATCTCCTACGTGAGAAGCGTGGCGTGACACCGAGTGACTGGTCAGGCACAGACGTGACGCGGGCCGCGCTCGCGCGCGGCCCGCGTCGTCGTCCGGAGGAGGATGGCTACGGTATGGCCTTGGGTCGCGGGAACTTCGGTGTCATGCCGAGGTTCGCCATCGAGAAGGCGTACTGGTCGGCCGTCACCTCGAGCGCCTTCGTGAGCGATGAACTGCCATGGCCACTCGACGTTTCGACGCGGATCAGGACGGGATTCGGACCGCGGTGCGCCTGCTGCAGCCGGGCGGCGAACTTGAACGAATGCGCCGGCACGACGCGGTCGTCGTGATCGGCCGTCGTCACGAGCGTGGCCGGATACGACACCCCATCCTTGAGGTTCTGCAGCGGCGAGTACTTGATGAGGTACTTGAAGTCCTCGGCGTTGTCGCTGGAACCGTAGTCAGCGACCCAGTTCCAGCCGATCGTGAATTTCTGGAAGCGCAGCATGTCCATCACGCCGACGGCGGGGAGCGCGACCCTGAAGAGGTCCGGGCGCTGCGTCATGATGGCGCCCACGAGCAGGCCGCCGTTGGAGCCGCCCTGCATCACGAGGCGGTCTTTATTGGTGTACTTGTTGGCGATCAGCCACTCGCCGGCCGCGATGAAGTCGTCGAAGACGTTCTGCTTGTTCCCCTTCATGCCGGCCTGGTGCCACGCCTCGCCGTACTCACCGCCGCCGCGCATGTTGACCGAGGCATAGACGCCGCCCTGCTCAAGCCAGGCGATGCGCGACGCGCTGAAGCCCGGCAGCGTCGAGATGTTGAAGCCGCCGTAGCCGTAGACGAGCGTCGGGTTGCGGCCGTCCAGCTTGAGCCCCTTCTTGGCGACGATGAACATCGGCACCTTCGTCCCGTCCTTCGACGTCGCGAAGACCTGCCGGGTCTCGTACAGCGACGGGTCGAAGGGGAGCTTGGTCTCGCGATAGACCGTGCTTGTTCCGGTGGCGAGATCATAGCGGTACGTGGTGGGCGGGGCGGTGAAGCTGCTGAAGGAGAAGAACGCATCGGTGTCGCCGCGCTCGCCGCCACTGAAGCCCGCCGTGCCGACGCCCGGAAGCGCGACATCCCGCACCTTCGTGCCATCGTACGCGTACTCGACGATCTGACTCGTCACGTCCTTCAGGTACGACGCGAACAGGTGGCCGCCAGCGTTGGCGACGCCGTCCAGCACCTCCTTCTGCTCCGGGATGACCGTCCTCCAGTTCGACTCCGCCGGGGCGCTGGGGTCGATGCGCACGACGCGATTGTTGGGGGCGCCGGCGTTGGTCTGCACGAACAGCGCGCCGCCGTCGTTGTCGATCACGCCGAACTGCTTCTCGAAGCCGGTGACGACCTTGCGCCAGCCGGGATCGCCGGCGGCGAGGTCGCGCACCCAGAGGGCGTTGCCGTCCGCGCCCTTGCCGCGGTCGGAGATGCTGAGGATCAGGAATCGTTCGTCGTCAGTGACATCCACAGTGTGGAACCGCTGCGGATGGGCGGCGTCCTCGAAGACCAGTTGGTCCTGAGACTGCGGCGTGCCGAGGACGTGGTAGTAGACCAGGTGGTTCTCGTTGACACCGCTCAGCGCCTTGGTGGTGTCGGCGGGGGTCGGGTAGCGCGAGTAGAAGAAGCCGTTCTTGTACCACGCGATGCCCGAGACCTTCACCCAGCGCACCTGGTCGGGGAGGTTCTTCTTGCTGACTGGGTCCATCACGCGGATCTCCTGCCAGTCGGAGCCGGCCAGGGAGAGCGTGTAGGCCAGATGCTTGCCCGCGCCGTCGAACGTGAAGCCGCCCACGCGCGTCGTGCCGTCGGCGGTGAGCGTGTTCGGATCGATCAGCACCTCTTCCTTGCCGTCGAGCCCGCGTTGGAGGTAGTACACCGACTGGTTCTGGAGGCCGCTGTTCCTCGTGAACCAGACCCATCCCTTGCGACGGACCGGGGACGAGATGCGCGGATAGTTGGAGAGCTCCTTGAGGCGTTCGAGCAGGGCGCCGCGATAGGGAATCTTGCCCAGGTAACCAAAGGTGACCGCGTTCTGCTCGCCGACCCACGCCTTCACGGCACTCGCCGTGTCGTCCTCGAGCCAGCGGAACGGATCGGCGACCTTGGTGCCGTGGTAGTCGTCCACGTGCGGCACGGTGGCGGTCGCCGGATACTTGAGCGGGGTGGGTTGCTGGGCCGCGCCGGAGGCGGTGACGAGCGCGAGCGCGGCGATCACGGCGAGGCAGCGTGCGAAGGGCAGAGGGCGTTGTGCCGTCATGGGATGCTCCAAGGGTGACACGCGAGTGCGGTGCGGAGATTGAACCAATTGATTCTCTCCGCTGTACGCTCTCTCAGCCAGTCCTGCTGGCGCGCCCATCGCGCACCCGCGACCTTTCGCTCAGTGCCCCCACGGCGGCGTACGGCTGCTGCGAACGGCGCCCCGCACCACGATTGTCGGAGAATCAGCCATGTCCTCGCGTCTCGCCCGCTCCCGTCTCTTCCTGGTCGCCGCGGCCGCCGTGCTCGCGCTCCCGGTCGGCGCGCAAGTGCGCCCCGCCCGCCCCGTCCGATCGGTGCCAGTGCAGCCGGAACTCCCGCCCACGCCGGTCGACACGGTGCGCGCCATCATGCCCCCGCGGCAGCCGCTGCCGCCCGAAGCGGCGAGCGCTGGTGTGACGCGCTTCTCGTTCATCGTCTATGGTGATACGCGCGGGCGACGCGACGGCACGGAGGTGCAGTACGAGCACTCCCTCATCGTCGATGCGATGCTGCGGCAGATCGCGCTGCGGGCGAATGGCCCGTCGCCGGTCCGGTTCATCCTGCAGAGCGGTGACGCGGTGGTGAACGGACGCGACCCGCGGCAGTGGAACATGAGCTTCACGGGGCTCATCAATCGCCTGACGACAGAAGGCGGCGTGCCGTACTTCCTCGCCCCCGGGAACCACGATGTGACGAGCGCGGCGGAACTGGAGAATCCCGGACGCAAGGAAGGGCTGGCCAACTACCTGCGTGCCGTGGCGCAGCTGATCCCGCCGGACGGCGCGACCCGGCGGCTGAACGGCTATCCGACCTATGCGCTCGGGTTCGGCAACACCTTCGTGCTGGCGTTCGACTCGAACATCGCGGCCGACTCGACGCAGTTCGCGTGGGCGCGCGCCCAGCTCGAGGGACTGGACCGGACGCGCTATCCGAACATCGTCGCGTTCTTCCACCATCCCGCCTACTCATCTGGGCCACACGGTGGCGCCATCATCGAGCGGCCCACGGCGGCCGTGCGCGACCAATGGATGCCGCTGTTCCGGAAGCACGGCGTGCAGCTGCTCGTCACCGGGCACGAGCATCTCTACGAGCACTGGGTAGAACGCTATCGCGACGCGCACGGGGCGTGGCGTCGCATGGACCAGCTCGTGACCGGGGGTGGCGGAGCGCCGCTCTACCCCTACCGCGGCGAGCCCGACTTGCGCGCCTACCTCACGGCCAGCGGCGCCGACTCGGCGCGCGTCGAACATCTGGTGAAGCCCGGGATGGAGCCCGGCGACAACCCGTACCACTTCGTGGTCGTGAACGTGGATGGCGCGCGGATGACGCTCGAGGTGCTCAGCGTCGACTGGGGGACGGGATTTGCGCCGTATCGGAGCAACAAGGCGGCGCTGAGGGATAGTGTGCCTTAAGGTGCATCGGAACGGGGAGGGGGTAGAGGCTTAGCGAGGGGGGACGGGAGGTGGAACGAGGAGGGAGATCTCCGGGCGCGCGAGCGACCTCCCTCCCCGTTCCGACTCCCAACCCCCCTCGCTTGGCCTCTACCCCCTCCCCCTTCCGTTATCGCTTCAGCGAATCCATCACCGGTCTCATCGCCCGGTACACATTCGCCGCCACGATCCGCGCCCCGCGGGCGGTCGGATGGATGCCGTCGTCCTGGTTCAGTTCCGGACGGCCGGCGACGCCGTCGAGCAGAAACGGCAACAGGCGTACGCCCGTCTGCTTGGCGACGGTCGGAAAGACGGCACGGAAGCGACGCTGGTAGGCGGGACCGAGGTTGGTCGGGGCCTCCATCTGCACGAGCGCCACGGCCGCACCGGGCTGCGCCGCGCGCACCTTGGCGATCAGCGCCCGGAGGTTCGCCGCCGTGCTGTCGGGCTCCACGCCGCGCAGCCCGTCGTTGGCGCCCGTCTCGATGACCACCGCGGCGAGCGGCTGGCTCAGGAGCCAGTCGGCACGGCGCAGCGCGCCGGCCGATGTCTCGCCCGACAACCCGGCGTTGACGACCTCCACGGCATAACCGTCCTTCACGCTCAGTCGCTGCAGGACGGCCGTGTAGGAGCTCTCCGGATCGAGGCCCAGTCCGGCGGTGAGCGACGTCCCCAGAAACAGGATGCGCGGCCGCAACGTTGTTTGTGTTGCGGCCCCGCCCGCGCGCGTGGTTGATTCAACGCTAACGGACGCGCTCGGCTTGCCGTTGTCCTTTGGGGCGCTGCACGCCAGCGCCGCCAGCAGCACCGCCGGCGCCAGCGCCCCCCTCCCTTTTCCGCCGATCAATCGCATGCTCGTTGCCCGTGACCTGACCAAGGAGTACCAGAGCGGCACGCAGACGCTTGCCGTCCTGAAAGATGTCTCGTTCTCCATCCCGCAGGGGGCCTTCGTGGCCATCGTCGGCCCCTCCGGGAGCGGCAAGACGACGCTGCTCGGCCTGCTCGCGGGACTTGACATCCCCAGCCGAGGGACGGTGGAGATTGACGGCGTCGGCCTGCACGAGCTGTCGGAGGACGCGAGAGCGCTGCTGCGCGGGCAGAAAGTTGGGTTCGTGTTTCAGAGCTTTCAACTGATCCCCACGCTGACCGCGCTGGAGAACGTGCAGGTGCCGCTCGAGCTGCGCGGCGAGGGCGGCGCGCCCGCCCGGGCCCGCGAACTCCTCGAGCGCGTGGGACTCGGCGACCGGCTCCATCACTTTCCGACGCAGCTCTCGGGCGGCGAGCAGCAGCGCGTGGCCATCGCGCGCGCCTTCAGCACGCGCCCGCGCATCCTCTTCGCCGACGAACCGACCGGGAACCTCGACGGGCAGACCGGCGCGCGGATCGTCGAACTGCTCACCGCGCTCAACCGCGAGGAGGGCGCGACGGTGGTGCTCGTCACGCACGAGCAGGATCTCGCGAGCCGCGCGCAGCGCCTGATTCGCCTCGCGGACGGCGTGGTGGTGGAAGACCGGATAACGGCGGGCACAGGCACGGGCACGGAGGGCGCGGCCATGGCGCACGGCACGGAAGTCGGTGCAACGGCGAGCGCCGCGAGCAGCGCCACCTCCGTGCGCGACACCGGACCCGGAGCCTCGGCGTGAGCGGCATGAAGCTCGGGATGCTCTCGCGCCTGGCCTGGCGGGAGAGCCGCACGGCGCGGCGCAGGCTGCTGCTCTACATGTCGTCCATTTCGCTGGGCGTGGCGGCGCTGGTGGCCATCGACTCGTTCGCGAGCAACACGCAGGACTCGGTGCGCGCGCAGTCGCGCTCGCTGCTGGGCGGCGATGTCGCCTTCTCGAGCAACCAGAAGTTCCCGGCCGCCATCGACTCGCTCTTCGACTCGCTGGCGACGAGCGGCCTGGCAACCGCGCGCGTGACCACGTTCGGCTCGATGGCATTCGTGGAGCGCACGGGCGGCACGCGCCTGGCGCAGGTGCGCGGCATCACGGCGAACTATCCGTTGTATGGCGAGGTCGCCACCGAGCCGGCAGGGGCGTGGCGTCGCCTGCGCGACGCGCCGGTGGCGGTGGTGGATCCCACCCTGCTGGTGGCGCTGGACGCGCGGGTTGGCGACACGCTCACCGTGGGGTATGCGAAGTTCGAGATTGCGGGCGCCATCACCAGCGTGCCGGGCGACCCGGGCATCGCCAGCGCCATCGGGCCGCGCGTCTTCGTGGCCGACCGCTGGCTGAGCGAGACGCAGCTGCTGGGATTCGGCAGTCGCGCGCAGTACGAGGCCTTCGTGCGCCTGCCGCCGGGCGTCAACTCGCCCCAGTGGGCGGCGCCGCTGCGCCCGCAGATGCTCAAGGCCAACGTGCGCATGCGCACCGTGGTGCAGCAGGAGATCAACTTCACCGAAGCCATCGGGCAGATGGCGAGCTTCCTCGGTCTCGTGGGGCTGATCGCGCTCCTGCTCGGCGGCGTGGGCGTGGCGAGCGGCGTGCACGCGTTCGTCACGCGCAAGGTGGACACGGTGGCGGTGCTGCGCTGCCTCGGCGCCACCAGCAGCCAGGTGCTCTACATCTACGTGCTCCAGGCGGCGGCGATGGGATTGCTGGGCGCGGCCTTCGGCGCCGTCCTGGGGATTGCCATTCAGTTTGGCCTGCCGCTGGTGGTCAAGGATTTCCTCCCGCTCGACGTCCAGGTCACGCTCGACCCGAAGGCGCTGGCCACCGGGCTCGCCGTCGGCGTCTGCGTCGCGCTCATCTTTGCGCTGCGGCCGCTGCTCGCGCTGCGGCGCGTCTCGCCGCTGCAGGCGCTGCGGCGCGACGATGCGGCGCTGGTGCGGGCTTCGCTGCGCGACCCCGCCACGCAGCTGGTGAACCTGACGCTCGTGACGAGCGTCATCCTGCTCGCCATCGGACGGGCCGACACCGTGCCCCGCGGCCTGATGTTCGCGGTGGGCATCGGCATCAGCCTCGTCGTCCTGTACGGCGCCGCGTGGCTGCTGAGCGAAGGGGCGCGGCGCGTGGTCCGCCCCGCCTGGCCGTACGTGCTGCGCCAGGGCGTCGCGAACCTGTACCGCCCGGCCAACCAGACGCGCTCGGTCGTGATCGCCCTCGGGTTTGGGTCGTTCCTCGTGACGACCATCTACCTGGTGCAGACCAATCTGGTGAAGCAGTTCGACATCACGGCCGCCGCCTCGAAGGGCAACCTGGTGATGTTCGACATCCAGGATGACCAGCGCGAGGGCGTGGCGCGCTCGATCGTCGACGGCGGGCACCGGATCATCTCGATGACGCCCATCGTGACGATGCGCATCGCGAAGATCAACGGCGCCGAGCCCACCGAGCATGCGCGGCAGACGGGCCAGGGGCGTGGGAGCTGGGCGTACCGCCGCGAGTATCGCTCGACGTATCGCGACACGATGGTGGTGACCGAGAAGCTCGCCGCCGGCAAGTGGTTTGGCGCGCACTCGGCCAGCGACACGCTGCACGAGGTGTCGCTCGAGCAGGACCTCGCGACCGAGAACCTGAAGGTCAAGCTCGGCGACGTGATCACGTGGGACGTGCAGGGGGTGCTGATCTCGACGAAGGTGACGAGCCTGCGCACGGTGGACTGGGGGCGGTTCGACCCGAACTTCTTTGCGGTGTTCGACCCCGCGGCCATTCGCGGCGCGCCCAAGCAGTGGGCGGCGGTGGCGGCCGTGGCAGACGAGAAGGCGATGCCCGTGCTGCAGCGGCGCGTGGTGGAGCGCTATCCGAACGTGGCGAGCCTCGACATCTCGCTGGTGCGCCGCACAATCAACGACATCGTGCACAAGGTCTCGTTGGCGGTGCGCTTCCTGGCGCTCTTCTCGCTGGGGATGGGCGTGCCGGTGCTCTTCAGCGCCGTCGCCGCCACGCGCCGCGACCGGCTGCGCGAGAGCGTGCTGCTCAAGGTGCTGGGTGCGACGCACCGCCAGGTGCTGCGCATCCTCTTCGCCGAGTACGCCCTGCTCGGCGCGCTCGGCAGCCTGTGCGGCATGGGACTCGCGACGATCGGCGGCTGGGCGCTGGTGACGTTCGTCTTCGAGGCGCCGTTCCAGTTTGCCTGGGGCCCGGCGTCGGCGATTGCCGCGGCGATGCTGGGGATGGCCATCGGGATTGGCCTGCTGACGGCGCGCGAGGTGTTCCGCGAGACGCCGATGGCGGCGCTGAGAGAGGCGTAACCGAGACGGAACGAGAACGGGATGGAGGCGAAGGAACGGGGGACGGGAGTGGGGACGAGGAGGAGACGCAACTCTTCCCTTCTCGTCCCCATCTCGTTCCTGCACTCATCCCTCGTCCCTTCGCCCCTACCCCCTCCCCGTTCCTGCCTGGTAGTTACTGTATCCGCACGATCGCCAGTCTCACCTGCCCCGGCGGGTCTCCGCCGGCTGCGCCGCGAAGGTCGAGCAGCTGCGGCGCGGCCTGCGATCCGCTGATGAGCCACGACGAGAACGATCCGGCGGCGAGCGCGCTGACCGTGGTGCTGAAGGCGCCGAACGGGACGCGGCGCGGCGTGAACGGATAGGCGACGGGATAGAGGTTTCTCGTGCTCGCGGGGTTCGTGCACGGACCCAGGTCGGCGCAGAGGCCGGCGAACACGTCGCGCGTATTCCACGAGGGGAACTTCAGGCGTCCGTTCGCGAAGGTCACCCCCGGATAATCGTCGGCATAGAGTGCGAGTGCCCACTCGCCGTACATCTCTTCCCAGACATGCCCGGAGACGCGCGCCTCGAGGTTGGCCACGCCCGACTTGGTGGACTGGACGAGCGGCAGGAGGAAGGAGGACTCGCTCGTGGCGTAGTGATCGATCATCCAGCGCACGATGGACCAGGAGGTGCCGTAGAAGGTGGCGTCCGCGATGCCGGTGCGTCCGAACATCGTGTAGATGTCGGGCGCCTGGAGGTACTGATACAGGTTGTCGAAGTGGCGGAGCATCAGGATCGGGCGTCCACCGCACGTCGCGTCTTCCGGGCGGATTTCGCAGTACAGGCTCGACCGGTAATCCGCATTCCCCTTCCACGTCGTGCCCTCGAGCGAGCGCGCCAACTGCTCTTCGGCATGGCGCGCGGTTCCTTCCTCGAGCCAGAGTTCCTCGAACGCCGTGTTCTGGCTGAGTCGCCAGGCGAACGACGTGATGTGCTTGACTTCGTGGATGATCGTGCCGCGTATCTCACGCAGCCAGGACCCGCGGCTTCCGGCGCCGACGCCCGCCGCGAGCGACGTCGGCATGACGGCGTAGAAGAACTTTCCGTTGTTGCTGCTCGGCGCCTGCGACGCCGGATAGAAGTCGCAGCTCGCCACGAAGCCGGACAGGGTGCCCCCCGCCATCGTGTTGATGCGTGGCGAGAAGACCATCACCACGATCCCGGCGTAGGCCGGACTCAGGCTCGCATCAAACACCGACGGGTTGCCGAAGTACTGCGTCAGGATCGGCCAGTCCACGTCATCGAACTCCTGGCCAATCTGCGCGTACAGCGAGTCCATCTGCCCCCGGAGCGTCGGCACCCCATTGATCACGCTCACCGTGTCCTCGACAATGACCGCGTGCTTGCCGACCCACGCGGTGCGCGCGCCAATGGAGAGGAACTGCGAACAGAAGCTCGACGCGTCGAGGTTCGGAATCTTGAGCTGCGTGACGGCGCCGACGGTGGCAATCTGGTTCGCGCGCGCCCGCACCATCGTGACCCCTTCGTCGGTCAGCGACCGCAGTCGGCGCGCTGCGGCTGACGGCGCGCCCTGGCGGCGCGCGAAGTCCAGCGAGCGCTGCAGGATGTCGGCATGCGTCCCGTCGGCGTGCCGCCGGCGTGCATCGTCCTGCCAGCGCGCGAATTGGGGCGATCCGATGCGGGGATAGGACGTGAGCGACGGCGGCGTGCCGGCCGGTGACACGGCCCGCGGCGCCCGTGCCGTCAACGCGACCGACTGCGCCGCCGCGACCGCCGCACCGCGCAGCGCAAAGGATGCCTCATTGCCGGAAATCGTGCGGGCCGTGTTGTAGGCCGTCACGAGATAGGCGCCGCCGCTTACGGACAGTTCGTTGCAGCGGGCATCGGCCGCAGTGCTCAGCACGAGCGACTGGCCGACGGCGAGCGTCCGCTGCGCCGCCGTCCGCAGCGACGCGGTCGCGATGCCAGTCTGGTTGTTGGCATTCACCTGCAGCGCCACGGGGCGCACCACGTCGCAGGCCCAGCCGGTAGCGGGGAGCGTGACGGTGAGCTGCGTGGTGCTTGCCGCCGTCACGGTCGCCGCCACCCCCTCGACGAGCACCGCATTACCGCCGACCGACGAGGCGAAGTTCTCGCCGCTCACCACCGCCGATCCGCCAGCGACCAGGGGCGTCACGCTCGTGATGCGCGGTGAACTGGGCGTGACATTGGCGGTGACGCGCACGCGCATCGTCGCCGTGAGTCCCTCGGTGCTGGCGGAAACGATGGCGGTGCCCGCCGCGACGGCGGTGACGACGCCAATCGGCGACACGGTGGCCACCTTGGGCGCGTCCGACGCAAAGAAGAACGTCGGATTTGGAATGACGCGTCCGCTCGCATCCTTGGCGATCGGCGCCAGCGTCGCGCTGCCCGAGGGGAGCAAGAGCACCGTCGAGTCCTTGTCGAACGTGACGGAGGCGACGGGCGGATTCGCCACGGTGATTTCGACGTCACCCGCGCGGCCGCCGTAGGAGGCCCGCACCTTGCCCTGGCCGGCCGCCAGCCCGGTCGCCAGTCCCGTGACCGAGACGCCGATGACCGACGGCGTCACCGACGACCACGTCACCTGCGCCCCGTGGACGACCTGGCCGTCGACGC
This sequence comes from Gemmatimonadaceae bacterium, assembly GCA_036504815.1. NCBI lineage: Bacteria > Pseudomonadati > Gemmatimonadota > Gemmatimonadia > Gemmatimonadales > Gemmatimonadaceae > Gemmatimonadaceae bacterium. The sequence continues at coordinate 65,269 of DASXUN010000008.1, forward strand.
CGGTGACCCGCGCGGTGAGTTGCGTGCTGGCACCGACGAGCACGGTCGTGGACGCCGCCGAGACGGCGACTTCCCTGACGGACACCGGGGGCCCCTCGCCACCGCCGCAGCCGATCAACACGAGCAGGCCAGATACGAGCGCACGCCGCTTCAAGTCCGGATATCCTCCACGCGCGGCCGGGGACGCGCTGGGAACAATGGAAAGCTCACGAGGCAGGCCCGCCGGTTCATCACCGGCGCGCTGCCAGCCGCGGCGGCGCGGCCGGGCTAATTATGGCCTGTCATACCCCGCGGCGTCACCTTTCAGCGCCAAGAAGGAACAGTGGCCCCACCGGCGCGCTCGCGATTGGGATTGGTTCGAAGGGACAGGAGCGAGCAGCCCGACGGCGAAGGACGGATTGAGGATACGGAATTCGGAACGGGATTCAGGAAATCGATTCAGGAATGCGACGGGCGATTGACTGCGGGTCGCCGTCAATCGCCAGTCGTGGTCCGCATTCGACATCCTGAATCCCGTTCCGGATTCCAGATCCTCGATCGCCGTTCAGCAGCCTTCCTTCTTTTTCTTCTTCGGCGCCCCCGCCGGCGTTCCGCCTTGCGGCGCGGGCATCGCGAGCTTCGGCATTACGACGGCCGTGGCGGCGGAGTCGCCGGCCAGTGACTGCGGCGTGCCGCCGAAGAACTTGCTGACCTCCTTCACCCGGGCAAACTCGACCAACTGCGCCGGCGTCGCGTTGTCGGGGACGCGCGGAAAGAGGACGCTGTCCCTCCACGCCTCGAGGCCGCCGCGCAGGATGTAGGCCCCCCGGAAGCCGCGGGCGTTGAGCAGTATCCACGCCTGCGCCGCGCGGGCGCCATCCTCGGCATACAGTACGATCTTCTCGTTGCGCTGCAGTCCCGACGTGCCGAGCCCGGCCACCGGGATGTTCTCCGCGTTCGGCAGGTGATACTCGGCATACGCGGCCGCCGGCCGCAGGTCGACGACCCGAAAGTCCGCCTTGCCCTGGATGATCCAGTCGGCGAGCGTCGTCACGCCGACCTGGTCGGCGCCCGTTGCCATCCGGAGCGACAGCTCCTTGGCATTCACGGTCGCGCCAGCTCCCTTGTACGGATTGCCGAGGAAGAGCGCCAGGAAGCCGAGCACCAGGGCGACCAGGGCGAGCCGGCGATTCACCGAGAGATTCGTGAAGAAGCCTGGCATGATCAGCCCTCCGCCTTGCGGGCCGCCATGCGCTTCTCCACCCACTCCGCGCCGACGAAGCCGCCCAGCGCCATCAGCACCACGGCGAAGACCAGCAGGCCGTACGGCAGCCCGGTGACCTGCGGCAGGGTGAGCTGCCCCATCTCCGTGGCGTTGTAGAAGCCGCTCACCATCGGGTAGAACTCGTTGAATCCCACGATGCCGGCGAAGATCCCGAGGAAGAGCACGAGCGCGTCAATGCGCCCGGTGGCCACGCCCACGCAGGCCGTGCCGGGACAATAACCGCCCACCACGAAGCCAACCCCGAGGACGAGCCCGCCAACCATCTGCGGCGCGAGGAACGTGGGGGTGAGGTAGACGAGCGAGAGGTCCATCACGCCAAGCACCGAGAGGTAGTACACCCCGAGCATCGCGGTGACAATGGCGGTGAACATCACCTTGAAGACCCGGAGGTCGGTGAGATAGAACTGCGCCGCGAGCTTGCGCGCGCTGCCGAAGCCGGCGCGCTCGAGGAAGAAACCGAAGCCGATGCCGACGAGGAACGCCACCACGAGGCCGAGGTTGTCCCCGAAGAAGCCGAACTTGAAGAAGGGCGCCATCATGTCCACTGCCTCCGCATGACATACGCGAACGCGTATGCGCCGACGAACACCATGATCATGAATCCCCAACTGCCCGCGTTGAGCAGCGCGCCGCCGGTGAGCGCCTGGCCGCTGGTGCAGCCGCGGGCGAGCTTGGCGCCGATGCCCATCAGCGCACCGCCGATGAACGCGAAGATCAGGCGATTCCGGGTCGAGATACGCGGTCCCTTCTCCACGGTTCTCGTCACGCGGTGCGCGAGGAGACCGGAGAGGAAGCCGCCGACGAAGACGCCGAGCACCTCGAAGACGAGCCAGTCCTTGAGCGGCGTCGTTCCCTCCTTGAGGTACTCCGCGTACGCGGGGTTCGCCGCGACATGCCCCGGCGCCACCGCGTTGAGCCCGGCGGTGATGGTCGAGGCGAAGGCGCCGGAGGCGCCGAGTCCGCGTCCCATCACCACGAAGGCGGTGAGCAGAACAAGGCCGAGGCCAAAACCGGCGACGTACGGGTTCCAGTAGGGTTGGGCAGGCTTTGCTTCCATGCGATGGCTCCTTGAGAACGCGCCGGTCAGGTCCAGTGACTGAACTGGCCGGCGTACACGATGACGAAGCGAAGGGTCAGGCCGCCGAGGAGAACGAGGATCGGCGCCACGGGGGTGTGCTTCACCCGGTGATTGACCGCGAGCATCTGGATGCCGAGCGGCACGAGGATCCCGAGGCCGATGACCAGCACCCAGAAGGCCGAGGCGTACGGGCCGTCGAGCAGGAGGCGCACGGCCTCGATGTGCACGCGAGACGACGTCAGCAGGCCGCTGATGAAGCCGCCGAAGACGAACAACTCGAGCGTCAGGAAGGCGGCGTCGGCCTTGGCCAGCAACTCGCGCTCGTATTCATCGGTGGTGATGAGGTGCACGAATGCGGCCGCCGCCGAGAGCCCGGAGACGAGGAACAACATCCAGAGCATCGCGCTGTTCCAGAGCGGACGGGCGCCGAACGAACTCAGCAGCACGCCCGTGTACATGCCCAGGAGCGTGCCGAGCAGCATGTTGGCGATGCCGATGCCCTTGATGAGCTGCGGGCGCTGGTTCAGCGCGGCCGACCAGCGGTCGAAGAGCGGCACCCGGCCCTGGAACGGCTGCGGAATGCGAATGAGCGTGTTCGCCCAGAGCGCGGGGAAGACGATCATCAGGAGCCACGAGCCCCACGACATCGGCGCGCTCGGCTGGAACGTCGTGAAGAGGCGCCAGAAGTAGAGCTTGTGCTCGAGGTCGAGGAAGAGAGCGAACATGCCGCCGCTGAGCAGGACGAGCGCGATGTGCGGCAGGTAGAACGTGGAGAAGTCGGTGTGCCTGTACCGGCGCTGCAGCACGAAGTACCCGGCGATGATCATGATCCCGGCGACGAGGCCGCCGAGGAACAGGTAGACCGGAATCTGCCACGACCAGATGCTGAGGACCGGGTCGATCAGCTCGTTGTGGCGCGTGATGGTGAGTTCTTGCATCGGGGCGCTCACGTGAGGTAGTAGATGCGCGGCTTCGTGCCCGCGTCCGGCATGAGCACGTGGTGCTTCCGCGACGCGAGGAGCTGGCTGACGTCGCTGTTGGGATCATCGAGGTCGCCAAAGTGCATGCAGTGCGTCGGGCAGACCGCGACGCAGGCGGGCGACAGTCCCTGCTCCACGCGATGGATGCAGAAGGTGCACTTGTCGGCGTAGCCGTCGGGGTGGATGAAGCGCGCACCGTACGGACACGACGCAACGCATCCCTTGCACCCGATGCACTTGTCCGCGTCGACCAGCACCACGCCCCCCACGTCGTGCACGTGGCTCGCCCCGGTCGGACAGCAGGAGACGCACGGCGGGTTGTCGCAGTGATTGCAGCGCTCCGAGCGGATCTCCATGTGCAACGTCGGGAAGGTCCCCGTGACGTCGTACGCAATCCAGTCGCGGTTGAATCCCTCGGGAACGTCGTTCTCGGTCTTGCAGGCGACCACGCAGTCCATGCAGCCGACGCACCGGACGGTGTCGATGACCATGCCGAACCTAGCCATGGATCGCCTCCGGCTCGAGGGTGACGAAGTTGACGTGCATGCCCGTCCCGCCCATCAACGGGTCGGTGACGTACCGGGTGACGAGTTGCGAGTCGCTTGCCCCCTTCTGGTAGGCATGCTTGAGGCCGCGGGCGGTGTGGCCGAAGCCGTGCACCATGTAGACGCAGTCGGGACGAATGCGCTCGGTGGCCTTCACGCGCACACGGTTGCTGATGACGCCGTCCTGGTTCTTCAGGCGCACGTAGTCGCCCGATTTAAGCTCGAGGCGCCGCGCCACGTCGGCGTTCAGCCAGACCTCGTTCTCGTCCATCATGTCGGCGAGAATCCGGTTGGACTGCGTGCGGCTGAACGAGTGCACCGGCGCCCGGCCGAAGAGGAGGCGGAAGGCCCCCGGCGGCGCGTCGGCGGGACGGTGATAGACCGGCACGGGATCGAAGCCGGCCTTTTCGAGCTGGAGCGAGTAGAACTCGATCTTCCCCGACGGCGTCTCGAACTTCAGCGGCGCCCCTTCACTGGTGAAGATGGGCTGCGGCGCCCCGCGGATGATGCCGCGCGACTTCAATTCGGCAAAGCTCAGGCCGGCGTTGGTCAGCCGCTGGTCGAGATACTCCTCGATGTCCTTCCACGGATAGTAGTGCGCGAGGCCCAGCGTTTCAGCGAGCTTCTTCGCCATCCACCAGTTGGGTTTCTGGTCGTCAGGAGCGTCCACCACCGGCTGGCGGATGGCGACGAAGGGCTCGCGGAACCACTCAACATTGAGATCGTCGTAGCGCTCGAGGTAGACCGACTCCGGGAGCACGACGTCGGCCCACCCGGCGATTTCGCTGGGTATCACGTCCACGACCACGAGCAGGTCGAGGTTCTGGATGGCCTTGATGGTCTCGGCTTCGTTCGGCAGGGCCTGGATCAGGTTGGTGGCGTAGACGAACCACCCCTTGATCGGGTACGGCTTGCCGGTGATCGTCGCCTCGCGAATGCCGGTGGTGATGGCCTCGTGGGCAAACGGATACCGATTGTCCGGGTTGTCGACTTTCGGCCTGGCCGGCTTCGGATACGGGGGATAGGGATACCCGGGGACATCCATGCTGACGGGCGTATAGAACCCGCCCTCGCGGCCCCAGCTGCCCAGCAGGGCGTTGAGCAGCGCGATGGCGCGGCTGCGCTGCGCATCGTCGCCGTACCAGGTGGCGTGTCGCCCGGGGTGCACCAGGGTGCGCTTGTACCGCGCCATCTCGCGGGCAGTCGCGCGGATCACCTCGGGCGTGATGCCGGTCTCGGGGTACGCCCACTCGGGCGTGTACGTGCCGAGCGTCGCGGCGAACTGGTCGAAGCCGAAGCCATTCGCGGCGACGTACGCCTTGTCGTACAGCTCCTCCGTGACGATGACGTGCATCCACGCGAGGAGCAGGGCGAGGTCGGTGCCGGGCTTGATCGGGAGGTAGTGCTTGGCCTTGCCCGCCGCGATGGAGAACCGCGGGTCGACGACGATCACCGAGGCGCCGTTGCCGACGGCGTCGGCGAACTCCTGCACCTGCGAGTTGTGCATGTTCTCGCCGAGGTGGCTGCCGATGAGCACCAGGCACTCGGCGTTCTTGATATCCGTGCGTTCCGGCGATCCCACATCCTCGCCGTAGGTGAGGCGGAAGCCGACGTCGCGCGGACCGCGGCACTGCGCAAAGGACGGCGCGGCGAAGTTCGGCGTGCCGTACGCCTTGAGGGTGTGCTTGAGGAAGTTGCCGCCGATGCCGTGGGCGAACATCGCCACGGCCTCCGGGCCGTGGGTGGCCTTGATGGCGTGCATCTTCGTGGCGATGTACGCGAAGGCCTCGTCCCACGAGACCTCGGCCCACTCCTCCCGGCCGCGGTCGTGGCGACGAATGAGGGGGCGCTTGAGCCGGTCCGGATCGAAGTGCGCGCCCACGCCGCCGGTGCCGCGCGGGCAGAGCCGGCCGCGGCTCAGCGGATCCTCCGGGTTCCCCTCGACCTTCCAGAGGACGCCATCGCGCACCGATGCGATCGCGCCGCATTTCCAGAAGCAGATGTCGCAGAAGGTCGGCACTTGCCGCACGCCCTTGGTGGCCCGCGGCGCCGGCTTGGCCGGTGCCGTCGGTCCCTTGGCGAAGGCGGCCGCGCCGGTAGCCACCGTCACGGTCGCCGCAGAGATCTTCAGGAATTTTCGTCGTGAGAACGCGCCCATGCTCGCCTCAACCATAGGGCGACGCCCGGCCCGCGGGCCTGGCTTTCACGCCCAACTGCCCGGGCGTCGCCTCGTTTACAGCCCTAGCCTAAGCGATCCGGGTTCGTTGGTCGGTCAGGCAAGTATTTCAAACCTGTCGGGAAAAACCGGAAAATATGCGTAAATGAGGATATGGTGCTTTACAGAATCTGTTTTCCGGCCAGAATACCTGACGACGGCCGACGATCGACCGCCATATTGCCTCCATGTCCGTGCCGCCTCGCCCGCCCGCCCGATGACCGTCCGGCCGACGATCGCCACCCGGCTGATGCTCGCCACGGTCGTGGGTGCTGCCGCGCTCGCGCTCGCGCTCGTGGCGCGGCGCAACGGGCGCATGCCGGACGCCGCCGGTGTCGACCGAGGACCGGGGCCGTCCGCCGTGGAACCACCGCTCATCCTCGGGCGCCGCGAGGCCTGTCTCGTCTGCCATGCGGGGATCACCGGACTCGACGAGGCGCACCGTCCCGAACGCATCGGCTGTGCCGCCTGCCACGGCGGCGACGTGCGGGCGATGGACGCGCGCGCGGCGCACGCGGGGATGATCCGCGTGCCGGGGAATCTCGCCGACGCGCCCCGCACCTGCGCGCAGTCGGCCTGCCACCCCGCCCTGGCCTCTCGCGTCGAACGGTCGATCATGGCGACGATGGCGGGGGTCATTGAAATCGATCGCCGGGTCTTCGGCGACCCCGCTCCCGCGTCGACCGTACCGCCCCACGCGGCCGCGCTGGGAGCGGGTCCGGCCGACACGCATCTGCGCCAGCTTTGCGCCTCGTGCCACCTCGACCAGCCGAAGACGGAGTGGGGCGCCATTGGCGAGGACACGCGGGGCGGCGGATGCAACGCGTGCCACCTCATGTACGACTCGGCCGCCACCCGAGAACTGGCGACGTATCGGGCGACGGCGCCGGCCGCGCGGACGGGGATTCCCCGTCGCCATCCGTCGTTCTCCATTGCGGTCGGCAACGACCACTGTTTCGGCTGCCACAGCCGGTCGGGACGGATCTCGACGAACTACGAGGGGTGGAATGAACTGCGCGACGCGCCGTCGGACGCCGCGCTGGACGCCGACGCGCGCGCGCCGCAGCGGCGATATCGCCGGCTGGAGGACGGACGGTATTTCACGCGCGTCACGCCCGACGCGCACCAGGCGCGGGGCATGGACTGCATCGACTGCCACACGCCGGGCGAGGTGATGGGAGCCGCCAAGGTCGTCACGCATGCGCGCGAGCAGGCGCAGATCCGCTGCGAGGACTGCCACACGGCGCGGCCTGCCTCAATTCCGTCGACACACGCCGACGCTGAAACCAGTGCGCTGCTCGCGCTGCGCCGTTGGACGCTTCCCTCCGGTCAGCGACTGGCCGTCACCGCCTCCGGGGCAGTTCTCTCCAATGTCGTCGTGGCGCCTGACGCCGGCCTGCGCTTGCGGCACAAGCGCGACGGCGCGTGGGCGCCGCTGCGGCCGCCATTGGCGGTGTGCACGCAGGGCGGCGGACACGCCCGGCTCACCTGCAGCGCGTGCCATTCAGCGTGGGCGCCCCGTTGCGCGACCTGTCACACGGCGTACGACAAGTCGGCGGACGCATTCGACCACGTCGACCAGCGGGACGTGCGCGGCGGATGGAACGAGTCCTCGGGGCCATTCGAAGCGACGCCGCCCACGCTGGGCGTCCGCGCCGACGCCGCCGATGACGCGCATCCGCACGGCGTGGTCGACACCTTCATTCCGGGAATGATCCTCGAACTCGACCGCAGTCAATTCACGACGGCATCGCCCGCGCGTGTCTTTCGGCGGCTCTACGCACGCACGGCGGCGCACACGACGAGCCGGGCCGCCCGGTCCTGCACCTCCTGCCACACCGATCCGGTGGCGCTTGGCTTCGGGCGCGGCACGCTGCGCTACGCCATCGCCGGCGGGGTGGGACGCTGGAGCTTCACGCCGGAGCTCGCGCCGTCTCCGCACGACGGACTTCCCGCCGATGCGTGGACCGGATTCCTGCAGGCACGCCGTGGCATGGTCTCCACGCGCGACGACGTGCGCCCGTTCACCATCGAGGAGCAGCGCCGCATCCTGACCGCGGGGGCGTGCCTGACCTGCCACGCCGGATCGTCGGCGGTGATGCAACGCGCGATCGTCGACTTCGCGGCGACGGCCGCGCGGAAGACGAAGCGGTGCGTGGGGCCGACGTTCTGAGAGAGAGAGACGATTGAGGATCTGGAATTCGGTATGGGATTCAGGATTGCGAATTCCGATTGCGATTGGCGATTGGCGGTGATCCCGCGGTCAATCGCCCGTCACAATCTTGAATCGAATTCCTGAATCGCGTTCCGAATTCCAAATCCTCCATCGTCGTGGGTCAGAAGATCTTCACCCCGAAGTACCGCTTCGGCTGCTTCTGCACATCGGCCAGCAGCGCGCGCAGTTCCCGCAGCAGCGAGTCGGTGTTCTGGTACAGGCGCGGGTCGTTGACGAGGAGACCGAGCGTGCCCTGCCCGCGGTCCACCTTCAGCAGGACCGAGTCGGCCCGCGCCATCACGCCGCGCAGGTGGCTCTCGGTGCGCTCGAGCGACTGCGTGATCTGATTCAGGCGCGCGCTGGCCTCGCGCACCTGCGCCGCCGCCTTCTCGCTCTCGCTGACGATGTGGCGCACCTGACCCGCCGAAGTCGCGGTGTCGAGGCGTGACACCACCGCCAGAAACGACTCCGCCGCCCGGGACAGGTCGGCCGCGCCGGCGCGCACGTCCACCGATACGGTGTCGAGGTGCCTCGACTGGACGCGCACGGTGCGCGCCAGGTCGGCCGAGAGCAGCGAGACGCTCCGGATGGACGCGCGCAGCTCGCGGGCCGCGCTGTCGTTGAACGCCACCTGGAAGCGCTGGGCCACGGAGGCCACGTCGCCGGCAATGCCGCCCGCGACGGTGGTCAGCTGGGCGACGTCGGGGAGCACCGCGCCCGCGAGCGTTCCCTTCTGCCCCGATGCCGCGGTGATCGCCGCGGCAACGTCCCGGTTGTTCGGCACCGCACCGCGCTCCAGCACCGTGGCCTGCCACTCTCCAAACAGCGAGGATGCGCCGAGCAGGACCACCGGATCGCGTGGCAGCTGGACATCGCCGTTGAGGGAGAGCCGCACCTGCACCCAGCCGTATTCGTCGAGCTCGATGGCCTCCACCTTGCCGCTCTTCACGCCGCGAATGACCACGGCATTGCCGACCTGCACCTGGCCGACATCGCTGAACCGCGCCACGACACGGTTGCGCCTGGTGCCGATGTCGGCCTCGCGCAGGAAGAGCGAGACGCCGATCACCAGCGCGATGGCGCCCAGGATCACGGCGCCCAGCATAAAGTCGTTCGATCGTTGCTTCATACCGCCCTCCCCAGCAGCCAGACGACCGCCCAGAACGCATCGAGCACGAGAATGAGCACGGCCGACGTGACCACGGCGCGCGTGGCGGCCGCGCCCACGCCCTCCGCGCCGCCGCGTGTCTCGAGGCCGCAGGCGCAGCCCACCGCCGTGACGGCGAGGCCGAAGCTTGCGGCCTTCACCAGGCCGTAGCGCACGTCGAAGTCGTCGAAGAAGAGGCGCGCGCCCTTCAGGAACTGCTCCGACGACAGGTCGAGCAGCCCCATCGACGCCACCCATCCCGCGAACAGCCCGACCATCATCGCCACGCCGACGACCACCGGAAACATCAGGAGTCCGGCGAGCAGGCGCGGCACCACGAGGTACGCGATTGGATCATACGCGAGCGTCTCGAGCGCATCGATCTGCTCGGTCACCCGCATCGTGCCGATCTCGGCGGCGATATTGGCGCCCACGCGTCCGGCAAGCGCCAGCCCCGTGAGCACCGGGGCCAGTTCCATCATCACCGTCTTCTGCACCAGCGTGCCGACGAGATACCGCGGCACGGAGTTCGTGAAGCTGTAGCTCGCGAGCAAGGCCAGCACGATCCCGGTGAAGGCGGCAATCAGCATGCCGATGGGAATGGACCCGACGCCCAGCTTGCGCATCTGGTCGGTCGTGAGCGGTCCCCAGGTGCGCACGTCGCGCGCCGCGCGGACCGCCTCAACGCCCATGCGCCCCGCACTGCCGAGACCCTCGAGCGCCTCGCGGACGGACCGGCCGACGAACTCGATCATACGTGCAGTCTATGGCGCGCGGACGGGGCTCGTTAGAGGGATCTCCCTTCACGCGTCGTCGGCGCGCGCATTACCGGGGGCCGGTCCGCCGCCGTCGGGCTACGGGTTGTCCGCGGCCAGCGTGAAGCGCGGAATCTCGCAGGCGAAGCGCTCGCCGTCCGCCGCCGCAAAGAAGTACTCGCCTTCCATGAAGCCGCTGCGCCCCTTGAGGACGCAGAAGCTCTGGTACTCGTGCACGCCGCCGGGCACCATGAGCGGCTGCTCGCCCACGACGCCATCGCCCACGACCTCGGTGTCGCCGTCCGCGTCGTCGTGAATGCGCCACCGGCGGGAGAGCAGCTGCGCCGCGCGCGTGCCCACGTTCTCGATGCGCACGAAGTAGGCAAAGACAAACTGCCGCTGCTCCGGCGCCGACTGATCGGCGAGAAAGGCCGGCCGCACCGTGATGCGGAAGCCGTTGGTCAGCTTATAGAAGAAGGGCGGCACGGTCCTAATCTACTGCTGATCGAGGATATGGAATCCGGAATGGGAACCCGGATTCCGATGAAGGATTTCGACTGGCGATCGCACGGTGAATGGACGCTCCCGTCGCGAATCATTGTCCGCCGTCGCGATCCTCAATCGTAATCCGGATTCCCGATCCTCAATCGCCTACGGCCTCGCCCTTACGATCGACAGCGTCACAATCACCTGTCGCGGCAACCCCGGCTCGAACGCCACGGGGACCCCGCCAACCACGTCGGGATTCAGAAACGCCGACGCGAGGTAGCGCTGGTCGGTCAGGTTCTGGACGCTCACCGACCCGCGCACGCCAAGGCCGCGGGCCAGCTCGATCACGCGATCGGTATGGAGTCCCGCGCTGAGGATCGTCGATCCGGGGACGGTGATGCGGTTCGCGTCATCGGCGAAGTAGCGGCCCGTCTGCTGGACGCCCAGCTGCAGGCGCAGCCCGTGCGCGCGCTCGGGCGCCCACGACGCGCTGCCGTTGACGGTGAGCTTCGGCACGCCGACGACCTCGTTGTCCGAATAGTCCGCAAACCGTCCGGGCTTGCCGTAGTGCACCGAATCCACCACGTACGCCTCGTACGTGTTGTTCGAGGTCGTCAGCGCGCCCGCCAACTGCCAGCCATGCGCGAGGTGCGCGTTCACCCCCAATTCCGCGCCCATGCGGTGCACGCGACCGGCGGTGAAGTAGAAGCGCCCGCCGCGATACGGCACGATCTCGTTGCGCACGGTCGTGAAATACCCCGCGAGATCATACGTCAGCTCACGCAGCACGCCCTTGCTCCGGAAGACGAACTGCCGCGTCCCCACCTCGTACGTCGTCGAATGGATGGCGTCGAGCAGCAGATTGAGCGCGGTGACGGTGTCCTGCCCGAAGGTGCTCGCTGGGTCGGTCTCGTTGCCCGCCGGCGCCTCGATCCCGCCGCCGATGCTCGCGTAGATGCTCTGCGTCGCGGAGGTCCGATAATTCACCCCGAACTTCGGCGTGATGCGCCTGAACGACTTCGCGTCGTTCAGGCGGGGGGTGATGTTGCTCTTGTAGTCGTAGGTGATGTCATCGTACCGTGCGCCAAGCGACAGGCCGAACTTCTCGCCGATGGCGAGATCCTCCGTCAGGAAGAGCCCGAGATTCGTCGCGCCTTCGCGCTTGTTGTCGCGCAGGTCCGTGGCGCGCGTCCCCGCGGCCGTCAGGCCGTAGAACTGGATCGAGCCGTCCTGGCCGGCCAGGTCGAGGCCGGCCGAGAAAGTCCCCTTCACCGCCGCGGTGAATGCTGTGCGCGCATGGTACAGCGCGCTGCCGCCCAGGTGCAGCCGGCTGAAATCGCGGAACGTCCCGCGTTCGCTGCGATGCAGGAACTTGGGCTGCACGAAAAACATCGTGCTGATGTCCCGCGTCGCCGACAACTTGTGCTCGAGCGTAAAGCCGATGCGGCCGACGCGATTGTCGCGACGTTCGTGCCGCGACCGATACGTCGCGTTGGCCTGCGACGGGTCGGCATCCGCCTGCGCCTGCGTCAGCGGACCGGGAATGAAGAACTGATCGTGCGTCACATAGAGGGCGACGCCCAGCCGCGTGGCGTCGCCGAGGGGCGTCACGAGCCCGGCGTTCAGCAATGAACGCGTGCTCCCGGAGTTGGCCCTCCAGCCGTCGAAGTCGGACTGCGTCGCGCTCCAGTGCATGCGCGCCGGCCCAAAGGGGACGCCGCCGGCCAGGGCGGCGCGCCGGAGTCCAAAGCCGCCGGCCGCGGCCTCGGCGCGCTGGTACGGATGGTCGAACTCCGGCACCGTCGAGACGCTGACCACACCGCCCGCCGCATTGCCGTAGACAGCGGATGCGTTGGAGCGAATGACATCGATGGACGTCGTCGCGGCGAGGTCGATGCCGTCGAACGACGTGCGGCCGTCCGGTTCCGTCTCCGGAATGCCGTCGAGCAGCACGCGCACGCCGCGCGACGTTCCTGCGTTCGAGCGGTCGCCGGCGCCGCGCGCACCGAAGCCGCGAATCACGAGCCGGATGTCGCTGGTCCCCGAACGCGACTGCGCAAGCACGCCCGGCACGAGCGCCAGCGCCTGGTCGAGACCGAGCCCGCTCCCGCCGCGCCACTGGTCGGCGATCACCCGCGAGACCGTCAACGGCGTGTCGAACAGCGACCGCGCGTATCGGCTCGCGGTGACGGTCACCGTGGGCAGGCTGGACGAGGAGTCCTTGGCCGGAGCATCCTGCGCTGCCAGGGGAAACGCCGTGACGGCCGACAGGGCGAAGGCCGAGAGGCGAGTGAGTCTCATGATGTGCGACCCTGCGTGCTGGAGGGGAGAGGCGGTAGCGCGTCGGCGCGCGGTCCGGCGCTACAATTCTACCGCCGGTGCCACCGAAACGTTGACCCTACCCGCCCTCTCCGGTCGGACTGATGCGCATCGAGCCCGGGAGGGTGTCGAGCAGCGGCTTCAGGTCGGTCGCGCGGTCGAGCGGCGTGACGAAGGTGAGCCCGGGGAGCGTCACGACGAGCATCTTGGACACGCCGTAGAGCACCACGGTTCCGGACTCGCTGTGCACGATGTTGGAGTCCGCGTCCACGAAGTGTGCCGTCCCGACGACCCCGTTGCCATTATCGTCGAGCGAGCGCGCGCGACGCAGCGACGCCCACGTGCCGACATCGTCCCACTCGAAGTCCCCCGGGATCACGAGCAGGCGCGGTCCGCGTTCCAGCAGCCCGCGCTCGATATCCACCGAGCGAATGCTGCCCACGAAGGCCGGCAGGTTTCCGGCGCGCAACGCGTCGAATCCGTCGCGCAGTTCGACCGTCTTCGCCTCGAGCTGCGACAGGAAACCGGCCGCCGTGCCCACGAGAATTCCCGCATGCCAGAGCGCGCCCGCGGCGATCTGGGCCACCGCTTCCATTTCGCTCGGCTTCTCGACGAATGCGGCCACCTCCTGCACGCCGCCATCGGCCAGGGCGTGCTGCGCATCCACCGGGTCACCGGGGCGAATGTAGCCGAACGCCGGCTCGACGCGCGTTGGGCGCACGCCCACCGCGACGAGCGCGTCCTCGCGCTCGGCCACGGCGCCGGCGCGCCGCAGCACCCGCCGGAATTCCTCGGGAAAGCCCACCGCGAGATCGGCGTGAATGGCGCAGCAGAGCGTCTGCGGTCCGGCCCGGCGCGCCACTTCCTGCGCCCCCCACGCCAGGGCGGCCGCCGTCCCCAGCGGGCGCGGCTCCACCAGGATGTTCATCTCGGGGACCGTCGCGAGGGCGGCGCGGATGGTCGGTGCGATGTCACGGCTGGTGAGCACCAGCACGCGGTCGGCGGGAATGAGCGGTGCCAGACGATGCACCGTGTCCACCAGCAGCGGCTGGTCGCTCACCAGACAGAGCAGCGGCTTGGGTCGCGACGGCGTGCTCAGCGGCCAGAATCGCGAACCGATGCCGCCGGCGAATATGATGGCCCACAGCGGGGCGTCCGTCTCGGGCAACTCCAGATGCGACGGCGACACCGACGGGTGAACCGTCGCCGCCGTGCCCGCGCCACCGGACGCGCCATGAGAACCGTGCTCAATCATCGACCGCTAAGATACGCGTCGCACGTCTCGCGCGCCCCTCACCCCGCCGGCCCTACTCGGCGGGGTCCGCCAGCAACTGGTGCCGCGGCCGCAGGGAGATCATGACCACCGCCCCGACGATGACCACCATTGCCGCCACCGTGCGCGTCCCGAGCGGCTCCGACGCGAAGATCCAGCCGAGGGCGACCGCCACGACGGGATTCACGAAGGCATACGTCCCCACCGCCGCGGGTGAGGCGCGATTCAACAGCCACTTGTAGGCGGAGAAGGCGATGATGGAGCCGAAGAGCGCGAGATAGCCGATCGATAGTCCCGACCGCCACGACACGTCGCTGACCGCCAGCTGCTGGAACTCGCCGCGCACGAGGGCGATGAGCAGCATGCCGACGCCACCGGCCAGCATTTCCATTGCGCTGGCGAGCAGCGGCGAGGCGGGCAATGGGGCGTCGCGCGCGATCAGCGAGCCGACCGACCAGCTGAGCGTCGAACAGATGAGCACAAGGGCAGCCAGCGGACCGATGCCGCCGCTCGTCGGATTGCCGTCGGTGGACACGAGCATGGCAACGCCGAGCAAGCCGATCGTGACGCCCAGCCACTCGCGCACGGACGGGCGCGACCCGCCGCGCAGCCAGCCCAGCAGCAGCATCCAGAGCGGGACCAGGGCGACGAGCAAGGCGACGACGCCGGACGCCACGAACTGTTCCGACCAGACGATGCCTCCGTTGCCGCCGGTCATCAGCAGCGGGCCAATGATGAACGCCGAGCGCCACTCCGCGCGCGTCGGACGCGCCGCCCCGCGCATCCGCAGCCAGGCGTACATGACCGTCCCGGCCAGGATGAAGCGCGTGCCTCCCACGAGAAACGGCGGCACCGTCTCGATGGCGAAGCGGATGAAGAGGTACGTGGACCCCCAGATGAAATAGACCGCCGCAAAGGCGACCAGCAGCTTCGCGCGCGACGGCACCGCCAGGTGATCCACCAACCGTGACTCCCGTATGGGACGTGTACGGGTGAACCTCGCGGATTTCGCCCCGTCTCCGCAAGGCGTGACGGGGTGTCGGAGCGCATGAGGTGGACGCCGCGAGCACCGGGCGTAGATTCTGCCGCTGGAGGTGCGGTTCCGTTTCCCTGCACCACACCGTGCCCGTGCCCGTGCACCCCACCAGCACCCAGCCACTATGAGCGAGACCACCGGCGGCGAGTTCCTCGCCCGCACCCTGAAGGCTGAGGGTGTCGAGGTCGTATTCGGAATCATCGACGGCACGTATTTCGGCTTCTACTCGGCGCTCAAATGCGTGGGTATCCGGCTGATCACGCCGCGACACGAAGCGAGCGGAGCGCACGCCGCTGCCGCGTACGCGCGACTCACCGGCAAGCTCGGCGTCTGCATGGCCAGCAACGGCCCGGGCGTGGCCAACGTGCTGCCCGGACTCGTGGTGGAAGAAGCGGAGGGCAATCGCGTGCTCTGCATCACGAGCGCGCGCCGCACCGGCGCCATGTATCCGCTGCGCACCGGCACCTATCAGGGGTTTGACCAGGAAGCAGTCATCGGCGCGTTTGCCAAGTGGAGCCGCGCCGTCCCGTCGTTCGATCGCCTTCCCGAGCTCACGCGGGCCGCGCTCCGCGCCTGCTGGGACGGCCGCCCGGGGGTCGTGCACCTCGACGTCCCCGAGAACCTGATGAACGGCAAGGTGGCGGCGAGTCCGCCCATCCTCGCGCCCTCCGCGTACCGTCGCACGGCCCCGCAGGGCGTGGACCCGGCGCAGGTGGAGGCCGCCGCCGACGTGCTGCTCAAGGCCGAGATGCCGGTGATCCATGCGGGGAGCGGTGTGCTGCACGCCCGCGCGTTCGATGCCCTGCAGGCGGTGGCCGACCTGCTCGAGGCACCCGTGACGACGAGCTGGTCGGCACGCGGCGTCATGCGCGAGTCTTCGCCATTCGCCATCCCGATGACGCACGTGAAGCTGAACTCGATCGTGCGATGCGATGCCGACGCCGCGCTCATCCTCGGGTCACGCGTCGGCGAGACCGACTGGTGGGGGAAGCCGCCGTACTGGCGCGCCCCGGCCGAGCAGCCCACGGTGCAGGTGGACATCGACGACCGTGCCATCGGCGCGAACAAGCCGGTGGCCGTGGGCATCAACGCCGACGTCGGCCTGTTCCTCGACGCGCTGCGGGTGCGCCTCGCGTCGCGCCGCAGCGAGATCCGCCCCGCCGCTCGCCGTGAGCGCCTGAAGAAATACCACACGCTAATGGCGCGCTACCAGGCCAAGCTCGATCAACCGCTGGCGAACGCGTCGTCGCCGGTGCATCCGGCGCACGTGGGCGCGGCGTGCGGCCGGCACTTCCCCGCCGAGTCGCCGTTCATCGCCGACGGCGGCAACACGGCCGTCTGGGCGATGTTCTATCACGCGGTGCGCGCGCCAGGCCGGCTGCTTTCCACGTTCAAGATGGGAATGCTCGGCGCCGGCATGGGCCAGGCCATCGGCGCGGCGGTCGCCGCGCCCGACGTGCCCACGGTCTGCGTCATCGGCGATGGCGCGGCCGGCATGCATCCGCAGGAAATCGAGACCGCGGTGCGGCACAAGCTGCGCATCATCTTGCTGGTGCTCTGCGATCGCCAGTGGGGGATGGTGAAGATCAACCAGTCGTTCGCGCTGCGCCCGCTCAAGATGCTGCTGCGCAAGCGGCTCGCGCCCGACGAGAACCTCTGGACGGACCTCGGCGAGATGGATTTCTCGCGCATCGCGCAGGCAATGGGCGCGCACGCCGAGCGCGTCGCCGACCCGGAGAACCTGTCGCACGCGATCACCCGTGCGCTGACCGTCAGCGGACCCTCGGTCATCCACGTGGACGTTGACCCCGTGGCCCACATGTGGGCGCCGGGGCTGGTGCACTTCAAGGCGATGCACCAGGAACCCAAGGGGAGATGAGCGGCATCGACGCCGTCCGGCTGAACTTCAGCCCCACCACGCTGCACGTCCTCAACGCGATCCTCGGGATCGTGATGTTCGGCGTGGCGCTCGACCTGCGGGCCGAGGACTTCCGGCGCGTGCTCGACCGGCCGCGCCCGGTGCTGATCGGGCTCGCGGGGCACTACCTCGTCTTCCCGGCGTTCACGTTCCTGCTCGTGCTCGCCATCAAGCCGCCGCCGAGCGTGGCGCTGGGCATGATGCTCGTGGCGAGCTGCCCGGCGGGCAACATCTCGAACTTCCTGGTGCACCTCGCGCGCGGCAACACCGCACTCTCGGTGAGCATCAGTTCCACATCGACGGTGCTCGCGGTGTTCTTCACGCCGCTGGTGCTCCGCTTCTGGGGCTCGATGTACCCGCCGACGCGTGTGATCCTGCGCGCGGTGGCGGTGGATCCGGTGGAGATGTTCGTCACGATCTTCCTGCTACTCGGCTTGCCGCTCGCCGCGGGGATGTACGTCCAGCGCCGATGGCCCGCCTTCGCGGACCGTGTGCGGCGCCCGATGAAGCGGCTGTCCATCGGCATCTTCGTCACCTTCCTGGTGCTCGCCCTGGCAGCCAACTGGCAGTACTTCGTGAAGTACGTCGGGCGCGTGGTCCTCGCGGTGCTCGTACACAACGCGTTGGCGTTGACGACGGGGTACTGGACGGCCGCGGCATTTGGCCTGCCGGTGCGCGACCGACGGGCGGTGTCGTTCGAGGTCGGCATCCAGAACTCCGGACTGGGCCTAATTCTCGTCTTCACCTTTTTCGGGGGACTTGGCGGCGCGGCCATCGTCGCCGCGTGGTGGGGGATCTGGCACGTCGTGGCGGGGCTCAGTCTCGCCACGTATTGGAGCCGCCGGCCGCCGGCGGCGGTTACGGTCGCGTGAGCAACGCCGCCATCGTCCTTCGCACGAGCCTGGTGGGCGCATGACGCCCGCGTCAGCACGCGTGCTGATTACCGGGTCGTCGGGATACGTCGGCCGACTGCTCCTCGACGCGCTCGCGGACCGTGTCGTCAACGGACGGCTTGGCGCGGTGGTCGGCACCGACGTGCGCGAGCCGCTGTCCCTCCCGAGCGGCGCGCTCTTCGTGCACCACGACGTCCGCGAGACGGGACTGGCCGCCGAGTTGCGCGCGCACCGCATCACTTGCGTGGTTCACCTCGCGTCCATCGTCACGCCGGAACGCGCCAGCACGCGGGCCTTCGAGTACAGCGTGGACGTGGAGGGGACGGAGCGCGTGCTCGAGGCGTCCATCGCCGCCGGCGTCGCGCGGCTCATCGTGACGTCGAGCGGCGCCGCCTACGGCTATCACGCCGACAACCCCGCCTGGCTCACCGAGGAGCATCCCCTGCGGGGCAACGAAACCTTCGCGTACAGCTGGCACAAGCGTCTGGTCGAGGAGATGCTCGCACGGGCGCGCACGGAACACCCGGCGCTGCAGCAGATCGTCTTCCGCGTCGGCACGATCCTCGGTGCCTCGGTAAACAACCAGATCACGGCGCTGTTCGAGAAACCGCGGCTGCTGGCGATTCGCGGCGCCGCGTCGCCGTTCGTGTTCATCCACGACGCCGACCTCGTGGCGCTGCTCGGGCGCGCCGTCGATTCGCAGGTCACCGGGACCTTCAACGTGGCGGGCGACGGCGTGATGACCGTGGATGACATCGCCCAGGCGCTCGGCAAGCCGGTCGTGCGACTGCCCGCCTGGCTGCTGCAAGGCGCGCTCGCCGTGCTGCGCCCGCTCGGACTCACGCGATACGGTCCCGAGCAGGTGGATTTCCTGCGCTACCGCCCCGTGCTCGACAACGCGCGATTGAAGGCGGTCTTCGGTTTCGCGCCGCGCCTCACTTCGCGCGAGGCGTTTGAGGCGTGGGCCCAGAGCCGACACGCTCGGGGCTGATCGCCGCGACTTTGGTTCGAGCGCACGACTTACTGCAACTGCCTTGCCACGGATTGCACGGGTTGGACACGAATGAACACGGATCATTCCTGGGGTTCCCCCCAATCAGGAATCCGTGTTCATCCGTGCAACTCCGTGTCATCCGTGGAAAGAAGTGGCAGTCCCCATCCCCCTCACCCGCTAGCCCGCCCGCTTGCACCCGGCTACGCCAACGTAACCGAGGATCCTCTCGAGCGGGCAGAAGTTGGAGAAGCTCGACTGCAGGAGGTTCACACCGACGAAGGCGGTGAACCAGTAGAAACGCGCGTCGACCAGCATCGCCAACGCGATGCTCGCCAGAATGAAGACGCCGGCGAAGCGACGAATGATCTTGTCAGGGCACATGGAAAGTAGGGTTCAGGGTGCAGGGTGCGGGGTCAGCGGAAGGATTCAACGGGCAGGACGGCGAAATGCAGCCGCTCCCCCACTCCGAGTTCGGATTGCAGGGCGACGAGGCCGTCGGTCACCCGGCTGGCGCGATCGGCGGCGATCACGGACGTGATGACCGTTTCCTCACCCGGCCAGGCGCGGGTACCCTCGATGCGGCCGTGCGTGCCGGTGCCGTGCGCCCTTGGGAATTCGGTGTAGCCCGTCGCCCCGTGCGCGAGCAAGGCATCCATGACGCGTGCAGCGCGTGGCCCGGCGTAGATGATCCAGAGCATCTTCATCAGTCATTCCCTCCGGCCGTGCGCTGCAACTCCCAGTAGAGGAGCGGCACGACCACCATGGTGAGCAGGGTTGCGACGATCGCGCCGCTGATCAGCGCCACGGCGAGCCCCTGGAAGATCGGGTCGAGCACCATCACGATCCCGCCGACCACCACGGCGGCGGCCGTGAGCGCGATGGGACGGAAGCGCACCGCGCCGGCCTCGAGCACCGCCTCGCGCAGCGGGCGTCCGCGGTCCTGCGCCAGCTGGATGAAGTCCACGAGCAGGATCGAGTTGCGCACGATGATGCCGGCCAGCGCGATCATGCCGATCATCGACGTCGCGGTGAAGAACGCCCCCGTGAGCGCGTGACCCGGCAGGATACCGATGAGCGTCAGCGGAATGGGCGCCATGATCACCAGCGGAATGGTGAACGACTGGAACCAGCCGACCACCAGCACATAGATGAGCACGAGCACGATGGCGAAGGCCAGGCCGAGGTCGCGGAAGACCTCGATGGTCACCTGCCACTCGCCATCCCACTTCAGCGCCACCTCGTCCAGGCGATCGGGCTGCGTGGAGTTGTAGCGGTGGATCCTTGCTCCCTGCACCCACAGCGAGTCGATGCGCCCGTTCATCGCGAGAATTGCGTAGACCGGCGCCTCCACCGAGCCGGCGACGTCGCCGGTCACATAGACCACCGGCCGCAGGTTGCGGCGCATCCGCGTGCTCTCGATGGTGAGCGAGTCGACGGACACATAGCGGGCCAGCGGACGCGGGCCGAAGGCGGTCGCGACCGGCATCGCCAGCAGGGCCGCCTCCGACGAACGGTCGCGTGCGGCAAGCCGCGGCGTGATCGCCACGCCCTCCCGCGCCTGCTCCGCCTCCGCGCCCGTCACCGGCATGCCATTGAGCGCCAGCACGACGGTTCGCGCAATCTGCTCGACGCTCGCCCCGTCCTGCGCGGCCCGCACGCGGTCCACGCGGAACCGGCGCTCCGGCCCCGGCGCGTCGATGCTCCAGTCCACGTCCACCACGCCCGGCGTCGTCTCCATGATCGCCTTCACCTGCTCGGCGGCGGCAACACGGAGGGAATCGGTGGGGGCGTAGATCTCGGCGACCAGCGTGGAGAGCACGGGCGGTCCGGGCGGAATCTCCGCGACCTTGGCGCGCGCGCCGTACATCCTGGCAATGGAGTCCACCGCGGGGCGCACGGCCACCGCGATCTCGTGGCTCTGCCGCGACCGGTCGCCCTTGGGCTTGAGGTTCACCTGCAGGTCGGCCACGTTCGCGCCACGCCGCATGAAGTAGTGGCGAACGAGCCCGTTGAAATTGAAGGGCGCCGCGGTGCCGGCGTAGACCTGCGTGTGCGTCACCTCGGGCACCCGCCGCAGGTACTCGGCAATCTGCCGCGCGGCGGCCTGCGACGTCTCCAGCGCCGTCCCCTCGGGGAAGTCGAGCACCACCTGGAACTCCGACTTGTTGTCGAAGGGAAGCATCTTCACCTGCACCAGCTTCACGCCGAGCAGCGCCACCGAACCAAGGAGCAGCACGCCGATGCCTGCATAGAAGCGCAGCCGGCGCGTGCGATCGTTCATCAGCGGCTCCATGATCCCCGCGTAGAACCTCGCAAACTTCGTCTTCTCCTCCGGCTCGTGCTCGCGCCCTTCCACCGGCGCCGCCAGCGGCTTCACGTGTCCGCGCAGGAGGCGGAGCGCGAGCCACGGCGTCACGATGAAGGCGACACCCAGCGACGCCAGCATCGCCACCGACGCGCCAACCGGGATGGGGCGCATGTACGGTCCCATCAGTCCCGAGACGAACGCCATCGGGAGAATGGCCGCGATCACCGTGAAGGTCGCGAGAATTGTCGGGTTGCCGACCTCGTCCACGCCCTCCACCGCTGCGTCCTCCGCCCCCACGCGCCCCATCTGCAGGTGGCGATAGATGTTCTCCACCACCACGATCGCGTCATCGACGAGAATGCCGATGGAGAAGATCAGGGCGAACAGCGTGATGCGATTCAGCGTGTAACCGAGCGCGTAGTACGCGAAGAGCGTGAGGGCGAGCGTCACCGGCACCGCCACGAGCACCACCAGCGCCTCGCGCCAGCCGAGGAAGATCCCGATCAGCAGCGTCACCGACAGCGTGGCGATGAGCAGGTGCAGGATCAGCTCGGAGGCCTTCTCTGACGCGGTCTCGCCGTAGTTGCGGGTGACCTCGTACGACACGCCGTCCGGGAGCAGGCGCGCGCGCGCCGCCTCCACGCGGTGCAGCGCCTCGTCCGCCACGCGCGTCGCGTTGGCGCCGTGCCGCTTGGCCACCTGGATGGTGACGGCCGACTCGGCCTCCTTGCCGGCGGCGAGGTGCGCGACGTAGTTGGTGGGCTCACCGAAGCCTTCGGCGACCGTCGCGACCGACGCGACGTACACCGGGGCGCCGCTGCGCGTGGTGACCACCACGCGCCCGACGTCGGCCGCGGACGCCAGACCCGCGCCCACGCCGACGCGCACCACCGCATCGCCGGTGGCGTATTCACCGGCTTGCAGGCGGGCATTGGCGCCTTGCAGCGCGATGGCCACCTCACCGGGGGTGATGCCCGCAGCCGCGAGGCGCGCCGCGTCCATCGTCACGGTGATCTCGCGCGGCTGGCCGCCGATCACCGACGTGGCCGCCACGTCGCTGACCGTGCGGATCTCGTCCTCGAGGTGCAGCGCGATCTGCCGCAGGGCGTTGATGTCGGTCCCCGTGCCGTGCAGCGTGAGCGCGACGATCGGCACGTCGTCGATGGCGTGCGGCTTCACCAGCGGCGGCATGACGCCCGCCGGCATGAGGTCCATGTCCGACTGCAGCTTGGCGTGCACCCGCACGACCGAGCGTTCCTGGTCCTCGCCCACCTTGAACCGCACGGTCACCACGGCGTAGCCGTCGCCGCTCATCGCGTAGACGTGGTCGACGCCCGGCAGCTCCCACATGCGGCGCTCGAGCGGACGCGCCAGGTGATTCTCCACTTCCTTCGGGCCGGCGCCGGGCATGGCGACGATCACGTCGATCATCGGCACCGAGATCTGGGGCTCTTCCTCACGCGGCGTCGCCACCAGGCCGATCGCCCCCACGGCCAGCGAGGCCAGGGTGACGAGCGGCGTGAGCTTGGACGTGAGGAAGGCGCGGGCGACGCGTCCGGCGATACCCACGGTCAGCGCTCCCCGCCGGCGAGCGCAACGCGCTCACCGGCCTGCAGTCCGGTGCGGACGACGACACGGTCGCCGCGCACGTCGCCCAGGCGCACCCAGCGCAGTTCGGCGCGGCCATCGCGCACCACGCGCACCCCAGTGAGGTCGCCCTCGCGCACGATGGCTGACTGCGGCACGAGCAACACGCGCTCGGTGCTGCTGGCCGGCACGGCGATGGTCGCGGCGCCGCCCGCCGGCAACTCGCCCTTGGCGTTCTGGACGATCGCGTTGATGGTATACATCGTCGCCGCCGACGGCACGACGCCCTCGACGACGGCCGGCACCGCCTGTCCCTCGATCGTCGCGGCGATCTTCATTCCGGCCTTCACCCGCCTGGCCATCGCGGCGGGCACCGCCGCGGTGATGCGAAGCCGCGACGCGTCCTGCACCGTCACGAGCGGCGCCCCGGGCGCGGCGAAGTCGCCGGCATCGACGAAGCGATGCGTGACCACGCCGGCGAAGGGCGCGCGCAGCACGCCGTAGGCGCGCACCGCATTCAGTTCGGTCGCGCCGGCGCGCGCGGCGTCGAGCCCGGCGGCGGCGCGGGCCAGCCCCGCCTCGACGGCGTCGAGCTGCGCCCGGGGCGCCGCGCTGTCGGCGTACAGCGCGCGGATGCGCGTAGCCTGGGCCAGCGCCTCGCGATGGGCCGCTTCCGCGGCGGAAATGCCCGCGGCAGCCTGCCTTGACTTGGCGTCAAGGTCCGTGGCATCGAGCCGCACCAGCGGCGCGCCCGCCGACACGCGCGCCCCTTCCGTGACGAGGACGGCGGTCACCGCTCCCATCAGCTTGGTGCTCAGCGTGGCTTCGGCAATGGGCAGCGCCGGGCCGGAGGCCTCGAAGACTGACGGAAGCAGGGTGTCGACGACGGCAACCGTCGGACCCGTCGCCGCGGCGGTGGGCGCGTCGGCGGCCTTCTCGTTGCCACCGCAGGCGGCGGCGAGGATGAGGATGGCCGGAATGACGCCGGCCCGAATCAGCAGTGTATTGTGCATGGGAGTCATCTCAGCGGTTGTCGGTATCAAGGGAGGCGAGGTCGGCCGGATCGCCGCCCCACGCCTTCAGCCGCGCGGCGGCCGCGGCGATGAGTCGGAATCGGGCGTCGGAGCGCATGAGCTTGGCCTGCGTGTTGGCGGCGCTGGCGTCGAGCAGTTCGCTGATGGCGGCAATACCGCCCTCGTACTTGCGTCGCACGATGCGCAGCGCTTCATCGGACTGGCGCACGGCGGTATCGGCGATGGCGGCGCGCGCCGCGGCCACCTGCCACGATTCGTCGGCGTCCTGCCGCTCCAGCGCGGCGGCGGCCCGGGCGCCCTCCGCCTGCACCTCGGCGCCACGCAGGCGCGCGGCGGCTCCTTGCAGGTCGGCGAGCTCTCCGCCGCCGCCAAAGGGCGACCAGCTGAGCATCGCGCCCACCGTCCACATCGGCCTGCCCGCCGCTATCCGTGCGGGCGAGTTCCATTCGTAACGCGCAAATCCGTTCAGGCGCGGGAGCATCGAGGCGCCGGCGCGCATGCGGTCGAACTTCGCGGCCTGGCGAGCCAGCCCGGCCGCGTGCACGTCGGCGCGCGCCGTGACGTCCGCCGTTGCCGGCGCATGCTCAGCCGCCAGCGGCAGCGAGTCGGGGAGCACGAACGCCGTGTCGCCGGGGGCGCCCAGCAGGACCGCGAGTTGCGCGCGCGCCAGGCGGGCGCGCGACTGCGCCTCGAGCCGTTGCGCCTCGATTTCGCCGGCACGCACCCGCGCCAGCAGCGCATCGGATTTCGTGACGACGCCATTCGCGGCGGCCAATTCGGCCGCGCGCACGTGTTCACGCGCCGCGCGTTCGGCCGCCAGCATCGTGACTTCCATCTCACGCGCCACCACGGCGCCGTAGTAGGCCTGCACGACGTTCTGCCGCGTGGTCAGACGCGCCCAGTCGGCCTGCGCGTCGGTGGCCGCGGCGGCGGCGCGAGCCGCCCGCAGGCCGGCCCACGCATCGCTGTTGACGAGCGGCTGCTGCAGCGTGAGTCCCGCCGCGTAGTTCGAGATGGCGGACGGGTTGTTGAGGGTGGCGGGACTGAAGCTCGCCATCGAGACGCCGCGCTGCTTGAGCGAGAATCCGAAGGCGTTGATCGGGTCGGTGGTGCGGAGCAGCGAGGCGTCCGCCCCCACCGAGGGGAGCACGCCGCGTCGTGCGCCATTGGCCGCCGCGCGCTGCGCGTCGGCCGCGGCGCGGGCGCCGCGGTTGGCGTACGCCGCGGCATCGGCGCGCCGGAGGGCGTCGGCGAGCCGCAGCCGGGGGGCGGCCACCGGACCCTGCGCGACGGCGGGCACAACGCCGGCGAAGGCGGTCATGAGGAGCAACCGTCGGAGCATATGAGAGGATGTCGAGGGGTTCAGGACGGGCGGCCGGCGCTGGCGCGCGGCCGCGGCAACTAATCTGCTATATAACTAATTAGTTATACAGTAGAATGCAAGCCCACAAGGGGCCGCGCGCGAGGCGAACGCCGCGACGGCGATTCAGGCGCGAGCCCCGCGACAACGGCCTTGCCGCGGATCGCACGGATGGGGCACGGACGCGCAAAACGCCGGGTCCCCCGCGGGGACCCGGCGCCATCGACCCACGCCGAGCTATCGGGAGGCGACGACCTTCTTGGACGTCTCCAGGTCGTGCTCGATCCGGTTGCACATGATCTCGCACAGCGTCAGCACGTCCTTGTCCGCCAGTTGGTAATGGACAAAGAGCCCGTCCCGCCGTCGGCTGACGTACCCGCAGGCGTACAGCTGCTGCAGATGCTTGCTCAGGTTGCCCTGCCCCAGCCCGGTCATCTCCACCAGCTCCGTGACCGTGCGCTCCTTCCCTTCGAGCGCATGCAGGATGGCGAGCCGCGTCGGCTCCGCCAGCGCCCGAAAGCGCTCCGCGATCAGCGAGAGCAGCTCGGGCGTCGGTTCGCGCTTGGTCCGTCCACGAGGTGTCATGCCCATAAAGGTAAGTATGAATACGGGTCGGGGAAATGCTCTCGCGGCGGGCAACGGGAGGCACAAGTTTATATGCGTGACTTCCAATATAGCAATATATCGCCTTACGATGAAGCCCCGACGCTGGGCCGCCGGCCTCGCCCTGGCGCTTCCCGCGGTCGCCGGCGCGCAGTGGCGCGTCGTCTCGCCGCCCGCCGCCGCCGCATGGTTTGCCGTCCTCGACTCGCTCGGTGCGGACGGCCGCGGCGCCTTCGCCTTCACGAAGAGTGCGCAGCCCGGCCGGACCGCGCTCGGGCGCTCCCTCGCGCACGGCGACCGCCATGACATCCTGCACTTCGTTCCGCTCTACTATCCCTCGGCCTCGCGAGGCGCGCTGGCCGATGCGCTGACCGACGCCGCCGGCGACGCCCCGCCCTCCACGCCCCGCGCGCAATTCCTCGTCGGGGCCCTGCGCCAGACGCTGCCCAATCCCGCCGATCGCGCCGTGCTGCGTGAACTCGCCGCACTGCTGCGGCGCACGTCGCCGCCCGCCATCGCCCCCGCCACGCTCGCCGCGATGCAGGCCTATTGGGATCGGCGGCTCGCCGGACCGCTCGCCCCCTTCCTGCACGACGAGCGCCTCGATGCGGGAATGCTCTGGATCCTGCCACCGCTCGGCCCCGAAGGGCGGATCTTCGCCGGCGTCGCCGCCGATCGCACCGACAATCTTGCCGCCGTCGGCGCAGCCCGGGACGCTGAGAACGGACCGCTCTACGCCGCGGTCCGCGAACTCTGCTTCCCGCTCGTCTCGCGCGTCGCCGAGGCATCGGCGGCGTTTCGGCGGCGCGTGACTTCGGGGGACGACGCGGCGCACCGCACCAGCGTCGCCGCGGTGCGCTGCGGCGCCGAGCTGCTCGATCGCGTGGCGCCGTCCGAAGCCGGCGCGTATCGGACCCACTGGCTTTCGCTCGCCAGCCGGGACGGCCCGTTTGACGCGGCTTTTCCCCCCGACCCTGCCCTGCAGGCGGGCATTCGCGCGGCCCTCGCCCGTTATGGCGCCGCACCCTGACACCCTGTTGCTCCACCCACCGCCGCCGACGCAGTCGGCGGTTTCATCTCCTCGAGGATCCGTACGAATGAAATACCGCAGCCTCGTCTCACTCACCCTCGCCGCCGTGGCCGCCGTGCCCGCCACGGCGCGCGCCACCGACGGACATTTCCTGCACGGCGTCGGCGCCGTCAACTCGGCGCTCGGCGGCGCCGCGGTTGCATCCAACGCGAGCCTGCTCGGCGCGTTCTTCGTCAATCCGGCTGGATTGGCGTCGTTTGATGGCACCAACCTCGAGATGGGTTTCGAGCTGATGAAACCCGAGCGCACCGTCACCTCGGCCTACGGACCGATGCATGGCACGACCACCAGTGCCAGCGAGTTCACCCCGATCCCGGCCTTCGGGTTCTCGACGAAGTTGCACAGCGGCGTGGTGGTTGGACTCGCCGGCCTCGGCATCGGCGGCTTCGGCGTCAACTATCCCGCCGACATGACGAACCCCATCCTGATGCCTGCGCCGAACGGTTTCGGCCACGTCTACTCGAACTTCGGCCTGATGAAGATCGTCCCCGCCGTCGCGTGGAACCCGTCGCCGAAGCTCCGCCTCGGCTTCGCGGTGAACGTGGACTGGGCCAGTCTCGCCGTCACGCCGATGCCGACCGCCGCGCCCGACGCGGATCCCGGTCCGGACGGGACGCCGCGCACCGCCGACGATCGCGCCTACTATCCGAGCGCCGCCTCGGGTGACGGCGCCTTTGGATTTGGCGTGCAGGCCGGCCTGCAGTATCAGGTGAGCGAGAAGCTGGCCGTCGGACTCGCGTACACGTCCGCGCAGATGTTCCAGGATTTCGAATACCAGTCGGTCGTCGCCAATCCGAACCTGCCGTCCTTCGGCACGGCGCGCACCTTCAAGTTCCGGATGGACGCGCCCGCCATCTATGGCGCGGGGCTCGGCTGGCAGCCCACCGCCCGGCTGCAGACCGCCGCCGACGTGAAGTACTACACGTACAAGAACACCAAGGGCTTCGACAAGGTGGGCTACAACCAGGACTTCTCCGTCAAGGGCTTTGGCTGGGACAACATCCTGGTCGTGGCGCTGGGCGCGCAGTTCGCGGCGAACGACAAGGTGACGCTGCGCGGCGGGTACAACTATTCGGGCAACCCGATTCCCGACGAGAATTCGATGTTCAACCTGCCGGCGCCGGCCGTGGTGCAGCACAACATCTCGGCGGGCATGGGCTTCAAGGTCCGCCCCGGCATCGAGGTCAACGTGGCGGGGTACGCCGCGCTCGAGAACTCGATCGAGGGGCCGATGCAGCGCCCCACCGCCATTCCCGGGACGAGCGTGAAGAACACGATGTCGGAGAAGTCGATTCTCGTCGGCTTCACCTTCACGCCGACCAAGAAGTAGTCACCTCACGCGGCGCCGTCACCGCACCGGTGACGGTCCAAAGCCAGCGACCCCGGCGGAATCATCCGCCGGGGTCGCTGTGCATCGCGCGCCGGGACTCAGCGCTTCTTCAATTCCGTCGGCAGCATGTACACGATGCCGAGGAAGATCGCTCCGAGGCCGAGCGCGACGCCGACGGCCGGCAGCCCCAGGAGCTGGTCGAGGGTGAGCTTGCCGTAGTCCATCAGCTTGTTCATCGGCGCGATGATCGACGAGAAGAGGATCGTAAAGAAGAACGCGCCGACGACACCGCCGAGCAGCGCGAAGAGCGCGTCGCGCCGCCCCTCACCGGCTCCCACCACGCACGTGCCGGGGCAGTAGCCGCCGATGCCGAAGCCGACGCCAAAGACCAGGCCGCCGATCAGCACGCCGATGACATACGTCGGCTTCACGTCGAAGTGCATCACGCCCGGGCCGAGCACGGCGGCGAGGACGAACGACAGCATGGCGCCGATGGCGATGGTCGTCGCCATGAACTTGATGACCGAGAGATTCTCGAGACGCAGGTTCGCGGCAATCATGGCCGGGCTCGACGCCCGCACGCGCTGGATGAGCGCGCCCATCGCCACGCCGACGATCAGGGCATAAATGATTGGCGTCATGACTGGGCCCCCCGGTGCATCAGCTTGGCGGTGAGAATGCCGGCGGCGAAGACGCCGGCGGCAAAAATCATCCCGCTGACGGAGAGTTGCGTGATGCCGGAGATGATGTGCCCGCTCGTGCAGCCGCCCGCGATGCGGGCGCCGAAGACGATCAGGAATCCGCCGATGAAGGCGTCACGATAGCGCTTCCCCTTGGTGGTCTCGCCGGGGTGCGGATACTCGGCCGGCGCGGCGTGATCGCCCGCGAGCTTGGCGGCGAGGAACCCGCCGATCAGGAGGCCGATGACGAGGAAGGTCTCGGGCTTGATGAGCGAGCCCATCTTCTCGAGATACGGGTTGGCGTGCGCCAGGTCGGGCGTGAGGCGACGGAAGATCGCGCCGATGAAGCGAGGATAGGTGCCGGAGACGCCGATCGGTCCCCAGGTGAGAATGCTCAGCGCACTGACGACGCCAAAGATCGCGCCGAGCTTCGCCCATGCGGGAAGCTTGGACGATCCGGCGCCGCCCGGGGGGGCCTGCGTTGCGGGATGTGCCATCGGGTTTCTCCTTCTGGGGGGTGACCAGGCCGGCGGCCGTCGCCGCCGGCCTCCTGCTACTTCACTTCCTTGCCGCCGCGCCGGTCGTCGGGAACGAACCGGTCACGATACGGCATCTTCACCTGCACCAACGAGGCCGAATCAAGCGTGGCACTCATTGGAATTACTTCATTCGCCGCCAGCAGGAAGGCCGTCAACGAATAGACCTCGTTGTTCGTCAGCGATCCAGGCTGCAGCAGCGGCATGGCGCGGCGAACATAATCAAAGACCGTCGTCGCTTCCGGCCAGTAGTTGCCGATGGAATGCGGCAGCTTGAAATCGCTTGCGAACTTGAAGCCTTCGGCCTTGGGGTCGCGGCTGATGAGCAGCGGGAACGCCGGTGGCATCCCCTGCCCCTTGGGGCCATGGCACATCGCGCACTTCTTCTGGAACAGGTCGGCGCCCTGCGCGACGGAGCCCGAGCCAGTCGGCAGTCCGGCACCGTCGGGAGCGACGTCCACGTTCAACGCCGCCACTTCGGCTGGAGTCGCCGCACGGCCGAGACCGTAGTGCCTGGCCGGAATGCCCGAGAAGCCGCCGGCCGTTGCCGTGGTCGCCGGCTTGTCGGAACTGGAGCACGTGCCGTAGCAGCCTGCCGTCGCCAGCACGAGGCCGAGCATGAGGGGGCGACGCATCATGTCTCCCCGTGGAAGGTCACTGCGCCGTTCGCCGCCACTTTCCACCCGACGATCGGGTTGAAGTGGAAATCGGTGCCGATGCCGCGCACCTTGATCAGCGCCGCGCGCGTCGGCTGCACATACCCCGTCTCATCGGTGGCGCGGCTGAGCAGCACGGCCTCCCTCCCGTCCCACTCCCACACGTGTGTGAAGCGCACGGGCGCCTTGACGCCGCTCGTCGCCGAGAGTTCGGCATCGTGCCAGGTCTTGCCGTTGTCCGTGCTCACTTCGACGCGCGTGATCCGGCCGCGCCCCGTCCACGCGAGCCCGGTCACCGGCCACCATCCCTTGGTGAGCACCTTCGGGTGCGCGGGCGACGTGATGATGGACTTGGCGTCCATGTCGAAGCTGTACTGGCGCGCTTTCCCGTCGGGGAGCGGGTCGGTGTACTTGCTCGTCTCCCAGCGTGTCGCCCACGCCCGCGTGCCGAGTTCGAGCCGGCGCAGCCACTTCACGCTCGTGTTCCCCTCCCAGCCGGGGAGGAGCAGGCGCAGCGGGAATCCCTGCTCGGGCCGCAGCGGCTCTCCGTTCTGCGCCCAGACCACCATCGCGTCATCCATGGCCTTGGACGTGGGGATGCTGCGCGCCATCAGGCAGGCGTCGCCCCCCTCGGCCAGGAACCAGCTCGCTTCGGGTTTCGCGCCCGCTTCGTCGAGCAGGATCTTGAGGGGAACGCCCGTCCACTCGGTGGTGCTCACCAAGCCGCCCACTTTCTGCGGCGTCATGTCGGGCTTCGGCTCGCGGTACGCCGCGCGTCCGTTGCCCGAGCACTCGATGAAGTAGGTGCGCGTCACCTGCGGGAAACGCTTCACCTCGTCCACGGTGAGCATCAGCGGGGTCGCGACGAGCCCGTGAATGAGCAGCGTGTGCCGGGCCGGGTCGATGAGCGGAATGCCCGCGTGATGACGCTCGAAGTGCAGGTCCGCCGGCGTGATGGTGCCGGTGAGGTCCTGCAGCGGCGAGAGCGAGTTGCCGACGGTCTCGCCGAAGGGCGTGCGGGACGGTTTGTAGAAGGGCGAACGCGAACCGACCGGCGAGGTGGGTGCGCCCTGCAGCTTGGTGGGGTCGGCGGGCACCACCGGCGCGGCGGGCGCCGCAGGCGCGCCTGCGGCGCCCTGGCCGCCGGCTGCCAAAGGCAGTCCGGCGGCCACGGCGACCACGCCGGCCGCGCCAGCGATGAGGTCGCGGCGCGAGAGCACTTCCTCGGCCGCCCTCGGGGTGTCAGGGGTGACGCGGTCAGGACGGTCGTTCATTTGGCTCCCTTCAGCTCCGCGGCCGCACCAAGGCGCGGGGGGTTCGGCACGAGCGAGCCGACGACGTTCAGGCGCGGGACCAACGACGGCGGCGGCCGGTGCGCCGTGTGGCCCTTGGTGTCGTAGGGGACGTCCGCCGGGGCGCCGCCCATCGGCCAGTCCCCTTCCTTGCCCGGCGAATCCGGGCGCGGATGCGAGTTGATGAAGGCCGCGAGATCGAACGCCTCCTGCGCGTTCAGCGTCCCCGGCGCCGTCTGCGGCATGTTGTGCATGATGAACGAGGCGGCGCGCTCCTCGCGCGCCATCGAGGCGCCAATCGAGTACGACGTCGCGCCCCACAGCGCGGGGATGGGGCCGTTCCCCTTCCCCTCTGGTCCATGGCAGGTGATGCAGGTCTTCGCCGTGAAGAGCTGCTCGCCCCGCGCCACGTCGCCCACCAGCGTGTCCTTCATCGAGATGATGCCGTCCGTGCCGGCGATCTTCGTCCCGACCGGCACGTCGTAGGAGATGAAGGCGAGGTACGCGAGAATGTCCACCATCTCGCGACTCCCCACCGGGATCGCGTTGCCGGCGAGCGAACGCGTAAAGCAGTAGTTCACGCGATCGGCGAGCGAGATGACGGCGCCGGAGCGCGGCATGTACTTGGGAAAACGCGCGTGCGCCCCGGTGAGCGGCGCGGAGGTCTTCTTGAGGCCGTCGACCTGGTGGCAGCTGGTGCAGCGCAGCGACGACGTCGCGTACCTTGGCAGCGACTCGGGCGTGAAGCGCAGCAGGTAGAGCCCGCGCTTGATGGACGCGCCGAGCGAGTCGTTGGGAATGTCTGCCTCGAGCTTCGGGTGCCAGGCCTCTTCACTGAAGCTGACGGCCTTGGCGGGCTTGGCGTCCTTGCCGCCGCACCCGCTGCCGAACATCACGACTCCGACGAGAAGAAGACCCGTTCGCCTGCTGATGCGTAGCATCGAGGGAGACTCCAACGGTAAGGGTTTCCTGTGCGCCAATACAGTAATATTCCCGACGGGCCGGTGCAACTATTTGGAATATGCGGTGCGGCCTAGGCGACAGCCAATAGCCGCACGAGCACCAGGCTCATCGTGAGCATCAGCACCAGCGAGACCAGCACCGTGGACGCGACGCGCGGTCCGACCCGGCGTACGGCCTGCAGGTCCACGGCGAGTCCGAGCCCCGCCATGGCCACCACCGTGAGGGCGCGCGCCGCTTCACGGACCAGGTCGCCGGTGCTCGCCGGGATCACGTCCGTGGTCCGCAGGGCGGAGGCGATGCCGAATCCGATGATGTACCACGGAACGGCCCGCCACCATCGGATGTGCGCGGCATGATGTTCGGTGAGTGAGAGCAGCATCACCACGGGCCCGAGGAGCAGGACGCGCGTCAGCTTGACCAGCGTGGCCGCCTGCCCCGCGGCTACGCTCACGGGGAAGGCGGCGGCAATGACCTGTGGCACCGCATACACCGTGAGCCCCGCCACCACACCGTACTGTGTGTCGCTGAGGTGCAGGACGGGGATGATCAGTGGAAGTCCGACGATGACACACACCCCCAGCACCGCGGTGAACGCGATGGCGGAGGCCACCTCGTCGCGCCGCGCGCCCACCACCGGCGCCGCCGCGCTGATGGCCGAGTTGCCGCAGATGGCATTGCCCACGGCCACCAGCAGGGCGTGCGTGCGCGGCAGGCCGAACCACTGCCCGATGTACAGCCCCGCCACCAGCGTGACGCCAACAATCACCACCACGCCGGCCAGGATGGCGGGCCCCGCGGCGACGAGCGCCCGCAGGTCGGAGCCCGCGCCGAGCAGCACGATGGAGCATTCCAGCAGCAGGCCGCTGGCGACGGCCGCGCCCCGCTCGTACCTCGCGGGCGCGCGCACAAAGAGCGCGCGCACCGCGGCACCGATCAGGATGGCGAGAACGATCGCCTCGAGCACCGCGCGTCCGGCGGCCGCGACGAGCAGCTGCTCGCCGAGCCATGCGAGGGCCGACACGACCAGGGCCAGTAGCAGCCCGGGCGCCACCCGACGGATCACTACTTGCTCCAGGGGGGCACGACGTTGTTGGAGCGCGCGTAGGCGATGGCCTGGCCCAGGTGCTCGTGCAGGTGCGTCACCGTGAGGATCATCAGCCGCTGCCGCGTGAACTCCTGCCCAAAGACCTTCAGTTTCTCCAGTCGGTTCTCGTCGGTGGTCAGCCCCATCGCCTCATGCAGGTGCGTGAACGACGCCTCGAGTTCGGCGATGATCTGCTCCTTCGTGCGCTGCTTGCCCGTGTAGGCGGCCGTGGACTTGTAGTCCTCGGTGATCCCCGTGGAAGCCGGCGCGGGCTTGCCCATCGCCACCGGAATGAAGTAGTTGTCCTCGGCGACATGCATGAACAGCTCGCCAACCGAGCGGGCACCGTTGGGATGCCAGCTGTAGGTGTTCTCGGGCATGGCCTTGGCCAGCGCGATCAGCTTCTGCTGCACCTGGCGGACGTCGGCATGGAAATCGGCCATCAGCCCCTGGGCATGCAGGGGAGCAGCGAATGCGAGCGCGAGCGTAAGGAAGGTACGACGCATGGAGCACCTCGGGTTTGGGGGGCAAACCATCACAGGCGGTGAAGATCGCCCGCGCCGCTGGGCAGAACAAGGGAGCGCCAT
Organism: Gemmatimonadaceae bacterium; assembly: GCA_036504815.1. NCBI lineage: Bacteria > Pseudomonadati > Gemmatimonadota > Gemmatimonadia > Gemmatimonadales > Gemmatimonadaceae > Gemmatimonadaceae bacterium. Next base: position 99,500 of record DASXUN010000008.1, read on the forward strand.
GCACCTTATCTTCACGCTGACCACGAATTCACCTGCCGCGATGCCCTCCTTCACCGCCTGATGGACAAGTCCGCCGAACGCCGCGAGATCGCCTTCGCGCTGCTGCTGTTGGTAGCGGTGTTCGCCGCGTATGCGCCGGCGCTCGGCGGCGGGCTCGTGTGGGACGACAGCGCACATATCACGCTGGGCGCGCTGCAGGGATGGGACGGACTGCTTCGCATCTGGCTGGAGCCGGGCGTCACGCAGCAGTACTACCCCGTGTTGCACAGCGCCTTCTGGCTCGAGCATCGCCTGTGGGGCGACAGCGTGACCGGTTATCACCTGATGAACGCGGGGCTCCACGCGATCGCGGCCATTCTCGTCGCCGTGCTCGGACAGCGGCTCGAGGTACGGGGCGCCTGGCTCGGCGCCTTTGTCTTCGCCCTGCACCCGGTGAACGTGGAGTCGGTGGCGTGGATTTCCGAGCAGAAAAACACGCTGTCGCTGGTTCTCGCGCTGATGGCGGCCCTCGCCTGGCTGCGGTTCGATGCCTCGCGGGCGCGGCGCGACTGGCTGGTGGGGTCCGGGCTCTTCCTGTTGGCCCTGGGGAGCAAGACGACGGTGGCCACGCTCCCCTGCGCGTTGCTCGTCATCGTCTGGTGGAAGCGCGGCCACATCGCGTGGCGTCGCGACGTCGCCCCGCTGCTCCCGTGGCTCGTCGCCGGCATCGCGGCCGGGCTCACCACCGCCTGGATCGAGCGGCACGTGATCGGCGCCGAGGGGACCGAGTTTATGCTCTCGCCGCTGCAACGCACCCTGCTCGCCGGACGCGCGCTCTGGCACTACCTCGCGACCTTCGTGTGGCCCGCGTCGCTGGTCTTCACCTACCCGCGCTGGACGATCGATGCGCGCGACGCGGTCGCGTACGCCTATCCCGCGGCAATCGCCGCGGTCGCCGCGGTGCTGTGGACCGTGCGTCGACATACCCGCGCGCCGCTTGCCGCATTCCTGATCTTCGCCGGCGTGCTCTTTCCGGTGCTGGGTTTCCTGAGCGTCTATCCGTTCCGCTATGCGTATGTCGCCGACCATTTCCAGTACCACGCGAGCATCCCGCTGGCGTTGCTGGCTGCCGCAGGGCTGGCGTGGGCGGGCGATCGGGTCGCCGCCGGCGCGCGGACCGGAATGCGCTGGGCGGCCGCTGGTGCGACGCTGGTTGTTCCCGGAGTGCTGATCCTGTCGCTGGCCGTGCTCACGTGGCGCCAGGCCGGTGACTATCGCGACGCCGAGACTCTCTACCGCGCCACGCTCGCGCGGAATCCATCGAGCTGGATGGCGCACCACAACCTTGGCCGACTGATGTCCCGAACTCCGGGCGGGCTGGAGGAAGCGATCGCGCACTTTCAGCTGGCCCTCGCGCTCAAGCCAGATCATGCGCGGGCGCACTACAGCCTGGGCGTTGCGCTGCAGCGTGCAGGTCGAGGCCGCGAGGCGGTGCCGCACCTACAGGCGGCCATTCGACTCGAGCCGAACAACAGGCCGCTCGTGGCGAACGCCGAGTTCCTGCTGGGGACTGAAGCACTGCGCCGCCCCGACGGCGCCACGGAAGCCGTGGCGCACTTCGAAGCGGCGCTGCGCCTGAAACCAGGCGTGGCTGAAACGGAAGCGGCGCTGGCCGAGGCCCGGCGCCGCGCGGCGGCTAGTTCTTCTTCACCTCGAAGCCGCTGACGACCACCTCGGTATTGTGCCCGAAACGCAGGCCGGCGACGCCGTCGAGCGACTTGAGCTTGCCCTCGCCCACCGTCTCCGCCTTGTCGAAGCTGGCCACGACGGTGCCGTTGATGGCGCACGACACCTTGCCGTCCTTCACCGAGACCGCGATCTCCTGCGTCACGGGTTCACCCTTGGCCGTTGCCTTGTGCACGGCGTCGTGCGCCGTGGCGCCGCGGCCGCCCAGCCGGAACGGGGCCGGGCCGAACCCACGCACGATGAACGTGCCGTTGCCGTACGCGGTGCAGTAGAGCAGGGTCGCCTTGTCGGTGCCCAGGTCGTTGCCGCCGATGGCGATGCCGTACGGATGCGGGTGGTCGTTCAGGTTCTGGTACTTGGGTTCCGTGAAAGTCGCCTTCACCGTGTAGTTGCCGCTCGCGGTGTTGGCGGGGTTCCAGTACGTCGCCGAGGGACCGGTCGTCACATGGAAGCCCTTGCCCTCGGCGACGAACCGAGCGTTGGCAATGGTCATGCCGTTCTTCGCTTCGTTCGCGTCCACGGCACCCGCCCAGCCCTTCACGGTGATGCCGCCACCTTCAACGGTGCGGGTGACTTCGGCGCCCTGGGCACGGGCGGATCCGGCGATGCTGGCGAATGCGAGGACTGCAACAACGGTCGAGATGCGCGGGGGGCGGATCATGGGGGGCTCCTTTGGGGGGATGGATCAAGCTACGGCCGGCTGATCGCCGACGGCAGAGGGCGGATGGCCGATTGTACAAGGAAGAAGGGCCGGCGTTCCCTCGCGGGACGCCGGCCCTTCCCTTCCGCTCGCTGGTTACGCTTCGAGCTTGACGACGTTCTCGGCGGCCGGGCCCTTCTGGCCCTGCACGACGTCGAACTCGACGCGCTCGCCGTCGCGGAGCGACTTGAAGCCTGACGCCTGGATGGCCGAGTGGTGCACGAAGCAGTCCTTGGCCCCGCCGTCCGGCGTGATGAAGCCAAAGCCCTTCTCATCGTTGAACCACTTCACGGCGCCTTGCATACGCATTTCGAACTCCTGGTACTGGTAATGTTTGTCGTCGGAGTCCGGGCCATGCCGTTCGTCCGCAACCCTGATCAATGAAAAAGGGGCCGTCGCAAGAGCGAGGCCCCTGATCAGTGCGCAGGCGGCGGCGCCCTATGCGCCGCTACCCCGCCCTTCATTATAACACGTTCCCGGCCAAAAGGGTGGATTTCCCAAGAATCTTCCGGTTAGGCCGCCGGGACCCCAATGTCGATCTGAATGGCCACCTCGGCCCCGTGGACGAGCGTATTGTGCGCCGGGCAGCTGCGCGCCACCCGTTCGAGCATCTCCACGTGTTCGGCGGGAAGGCCGGCGGGAAGCACCACGCGCACCGCGAACTCGCCGATGCGGTTGGGATTCTGCGCACCCCGCTGCTGGACCTCGACGCGCATTCCCTCGTGCGAGAGGCCGCGGGAATGACAGAACTGCTGGACGTACAGCGCCACGCACGTGCCGAGCGAGACACCGAGTAACTCGATGGGTGACGGGCCTGCATCCGCGCCGCCGCCCCGCTCGGGCTGGTCGACGAGCAGGCGATGGGCGCGCACCTGGGCCGCAAACTGCACGCCGCCTTCGTGGGTGACGACGATCGGGTCGCGTTGTCGTGGGGCCGACATGTAGACTCCCTGCGTTGAGATCTGATGAACCGCCGCAGAGAAGTATAATATTCTTATATGTGCATATAATAGGGCAATCCCGCACAGCGGTGTCCGCTGACCCCAGCGCTCGCCTCGTGCGCCCTCCTCCACGGACTCCCCGATGACCGACGCCGCCCGCCCCGCCATCCAGGATCACTATCCCGACGCCTACGCCGTCTGTTACGGCTGCGGCCGCCTCAATGCGCACGGCCTGCACGTGCGCACGCTGCTCGAGGGCGACGAGGGCGTCGTCGTGTTCACGCCGCGCCCGGAGCACACGGGCGTGTCGGGCTTCGTGTACGGGGGCCTGCTCGCGTCGCTCATCGACTGCCATGCCATCGGCACGGCGGCGGCGCTGGCCGAGCGCGACGCGGGCCGGGCGGTGGGAGAGGCGCCGGCGCCGCGTTTCGTCACGGCCTCGCTGCGCGTGGAGTACGTGGCGCCGACGCCCCACGGTCCGCCGCTCGAACTGCGGGCACGCGTGGTGGAGACCAGCGCGCGCAAGTCGGTGGTGGACGTGGCCGTCACGGTGGCGGGCGCCACCACCGTCACCGGCCGCGTGATCGCCGTCCGCATTCCGGATGCGATGGCGCGCGGCTGAGCCGCGCGACGGTCAGGCCGGGCGCTTTCGCCCGCCCGACTTGCGGGCCGGGCGCTCGCGCCGGGGCCGGAACGGCAGCGCCTCGTCCACGAACGTCCGGTAGTCGGCCGTCAGCTCCTCGCCGGCCCGGATGCGGCGCAGCGCGCGAAAGCGGCCGTCGTCACCCGCCTCGACGTTCGGCCGGTCGGCGTGGTTCACGTACCACCCCACCGAGAGCCGGTTCAGATTGGGCGGCACACCGATCTTCGAGCCGGCGACCATGCCGAAGTCCTCGTAAAGCGCGCGAATTGCCGTCGGCATGCGCCGCACCGCGGCGCGCGACAGCCAGGCCACGCGTTCGTCTTCGCCGCGGAAGACCAGCGTCCCCGCCGGAATGTCGCGGATCGCCCGTGCGCCCACGCCGTGGATGCGCGAGGGCCCGATGCGGGCATAGACGCCGTCATGCGGTGCGCGCGGCTTCATGAGCTCTTCTCCGAGGTAGGCGGGTCAAGCGCCAGCGAGCATCGAGGGATATTGCACGCGAAGCGCGCCGCGCGCATCCGGCAATCCGCGGCGCCCGCCACGCGCGTTCGCTGGCATAAATGCTTCGCCTCGATTCAATTGAATTTGCGCGCGACGCGCGCATTTTTCTCTGCTCCCGCGGCCCGGCCGTTGGCGTTTCCTCCGAGAGACCAGAAATGACCCGATTCAAGAACAAGATCCTCTTCGTCGGCTATGGCGCTGTTGCCGAATGCGCGCTGCCCATCCTCTTCAAGACCCTCAAGGTGGCGCCCGAGAACGTCACCGTGATGGATTTCGAGGACCGGTCGGAGAAGCTGAAGAAGTTCATCGCGAAGGGGGTCCACTGGGTCCGCGACCGCGTGACCGAACAGAACATGGGCGCGCTCCTCGGGAAGTATGTCGGCGTCGGCGATGTGGTGATCGACCTCGCCTGGAACATCGACGCCTGCGAGATCCTCGACTGGTGCCATCGCCACGGCGTGCTGTACGTCAACACGTCCACCGAGCTGTGGGATCCGTACGCCTCCGGCCCGAAGGCGCACCCGACGACCAGGACGCTCTACTGGCGGCACATGAACGTCCGCCGCCTGATGGCGCAGTGGAAGACGAAGGGCCCCACGGCGGTGCTCGAGCATGGCGCGAACCCGGGCCTCATCTCGCACTTCACCAAGCAGGGGCTCCTCGACATCGCCGCCGCGTCGCTCGCCGACAAGAAGTTCAAGCCGCGGAAGGCCGAACTGATCGCCGAGCTCGCGCAGACGCAAGCCTTCAATCACCTCGCGCACCAGCTGGGCGTGAAGGTGATCCATTGCTCCGAGCGCGACACGCAGATCAGCAACAAGCCCAAGCAGGTGGACGAGTTCGTCAACACGTGGAGCATCGAGGGCTTCCGCGAAGAGGGACAGACGACCGCGGAGATGGGCTGGGGGACGCACGAGAAGTGGCTGCCGCCGTTCGCCTTCAAGCACAAGGAAGGCCCGAGGAACCAGATCTGCCTCGCGCGGATGGGCATGGAGACGTGGGTGCGCACGTGGGTGCCGAACTACACCATTCGCGGCATGGTCGTCCGCCACGGCGAGGCGTTCACCATCTCCGATCACCTCACGGTCTGGGAGAAGGGCAAGGCGGTCTACCGGCCGACGGTGCACTACGCCTACTGCCCGAGCGACGCGGCCATTGCGTCGCTCAACGAGATGCGCGGCTACGACTACAAGCTCAACGACAACCAGCGCATCATGAACGATGAGATCACCAGCGGCGCCGACATCCTCGGCGCGCTGCTGATGGGGCATCCGTACAACTCCTGGTGGACGGGGAGCGACCTGAGCATCGAGGAATCGCGCCGCCTGGTGCCGCACCAGAACGCCACCACGATGCAGGTCGCCATCTCCGTCATCGCCGCCACCGCGTGGATGATCGAGAACCCCGAGATGGGCGTCGTCGTGCCGGACGACCTGCCGCACGAGTTCATCCTCGACATCTCCAAGCCGTACCTCGGCAAGTTCATCTCGACGCCGTCCGACTGGACGCCGCTCAAGAACTACCGGAATCCGTTTCCGGGCTTCGCCAAGCCGCAGTTCGACCTGAAGGATCCCTGGCAGTTCAAGAACTTCCTCGTCAAGGACGGCGAATGATCTCGAAAGCCCGGCTGAAGAAGCTGGCCGAGGAGCACGGCACGCCGCTGCTCGTCATCGACCATGACGAGCTGCGGAAGAACTTCCGGTCGTTCCGGCGGTACATGCCGCGCGTGCAGCCGTACTTTGCGGTGAAGGCCGGCGCCGACCCGGCGATCGTGCGCACGCTGTTCGACGAGGGATCGAGCTTCGACGTGGCCTCGATGCCCGAGTTCGACCTCGTGTACGACAACATCAAGGGGATGCCGGCGCGCGAGCGCCAGCAGTGGATCTGGGACAAGATCATCTACGCCAATCCCATCAAGCCCGTCGAGACGCTCCGCGAACTCGACCAGTACAAGCCGCTGGTCACCTTCGACAACGTCGACGAGATCGAGAAGGTCAGGCTGCACGCGCCGCGGGCCGGGCTCGTGCTGCGCCTGAAGGTGTCCAACACCGGCGCGATGGTGGAACTCTCCTCGAAGTTCGGCGCGCCGCCCAGCGAGGCGGTGGACCTGATTCTCGAGGCCGACCGTCAGGGGCTGGTGGTCGAGGGCGTCAGCTTCCACGTCGGGAGCCAGACGACGAACTTCGAGAACTACGTCGAGGCGCTCAACCTCACGGCCGACATCTACGCGGAAGCGCAGTCACGCGGGTACACCAAGATGAACCTGGTGGACATCGGCGGCGGCTTCCCGGCACCCTACGATTCGACGGTGCGCCCGTTCAAGGAACTGGCGCGCATCATCAACTCCGAGATCAACCGGCTCTTTCCGAAGCACATCGAGATTTTGGCCGAGCCGGGGCGGTTCTTCGTGGCCACGGCCGGCTACTCGGTGTCCAAGATCATCGGCAAGTCGGTGCGCGAGGGGAAGCCGTCGTACTATCTGGACGACGGTGTGTACCACACGTACTCCGGACAGATCTTCGACCACTGCAAGTATCCGGTGAAGTCGTTCAAGCGCGGGCGGACGAAGCTGTCCGCGGTCTTCGGCCCCACCTGCGACGCGCTCGACGTGATCTCGATGGCCGATCCCCTGCCGGAGCTCGACCGGGACGACCTGGTCTACAGCGAGATGATTGGCGCGTACACGTGGGCGTCGGCGACGACGTTCAACGGGTTTTCACCGGCCAAGGTGGTGCATGTAAACGAGTAGGGGCTCCGTGATGGCTGATGGCTGATGGCGGATGGCGGATCGCATCACACAGCATACAAGCGGTCCCGGCGCAACGGCGCCGGGACCGCTTTCGCTTCCTCAGCCGGGGTACTACTCCCACAGATAGTAATCCTGCCCGAACCAATGGTTCGTGAGCGTCGCGATGCGACGGAAGCCCGCGCGCTCGAGGACCGATCTGGACTCGATGTTGTCCACGCGCGAATCGCACCAGATCTTGTGCGCATTCCGCGACGGGAGTGTTTTGGCGAGCGCGGCGAGCAGTGCGCGACCGACGCCGCGGTGACGGGCACCGGCGGCAGTGCCGAACCACGAAAGCCAGATGGTGCCGTCGTCATACCGGCTCACGCAGAAGCCGACGAGCTCAGCGCCATCGCGCGCCACCAGCACGGCCTGCGCATCATCCGTGACGAGCGCACGAAGGCCGGCTGCCGTGTACCTCGACAACTCGGCGCTGCGGGCGCGCGCATTGTAGTACGCGAGCGGCTCGATGACGGAGCGCATCAGGGCGACGACGGCGTCGACGTCATCGACACCCATTGCCCCGATGGACACGGCCGGCGGGCGAGGGGCCATCACCGGCCGCGCGCGTGCCAGTCGGCCAGCGCCGCGGCCTCCAGCTCGGGCGCAATGGTGAAGCGCGGCTTGGCGCGCCGCGCCTCCGGCACCGTCGGCCACCACGCCAGGGTGTCGCGCACCGTATCGGCGAGCGGCCGGAAGGTGAGGCCGGCCGCCACGGCGCGCGCGTTCTGGATGCTCATCATGCCGTCGTTGTTGCCGCTGAGCATCGCCCACGGGATCGCCTCTTCAATCTTGTGGGCCCGCAGGAAGTCGTAGTCGTCCACATACGTGAACGTCACGTCGGCCTTCAATGCCGCCGCCGCCGCGGCGTAGAACTCCCGAGCGGTCATCGGCTGTCGCGGACCCACCGCGTTGTACACGCCCGAACGCCGCTGCTCCAGGAGTCGCACCATGAACTCGGCGAGATCGCGCACGTCGATGCACTGCGCCGGATCATCGACCCGGCCGGGCGCGAGCACCTCGCCGCCGCGCGCAAGGCGCACCGGCCAGTACGGAAAGCGGTCGCTCGAGTCACCAGGGCCGACGATGTACGTCGGGCGGACCACCAGTCCGCGATCACCGAAGGCCTGCACCACATGGCGCTCGCCCTGCGCCTTCATCACGCCGAAGGCCTCGTCACCATCCTTCGGGTCCACGAGGTCGTAATGCACGGGGTCCGACTCCCCGAGTCCGCGACGGAGATACGGATAGTAGACGCCCGTGGACGAGACGAAAAGGTACCGCCCCGCCGATGACGCGAGCAATTCGGTGGACTGCCGCACCCAGTCGGCGACGGTGCCGGAGTCGTCAATCACGGCGTCCCAGCGTTTTCCCTCGAGCGCCTGCAACTGCCCGTTGCGATCGCCCACGAGGCGCTCAACGGATTCCGGCAGGTCGGCCTGGCGACGGCCCCGCGTGAAGATGGTGACGCGATGTCCGCGGGCCACCGCGTGACGCACGAGGAACGGTCCGATGAAGTTGGTCCCGCCGAGGATGAGCAGGTCGAGCGGCTCGGCCGCGCCGCTCGGGATCTGTTCGACCGGCGCGGCGAAGGGCCGGAAGCCGCTCAACACCGCGCCGCCGGCAACGGCGGACGAGACCAGGAATGTTCGGCGACTTTGCACGATGAAGACCTCACAGACGATGCAGCGAATCGATGCGGACGTGAGCGGCGGCGACAGGACGCACCTCCCATAATAATCCTGGTCCCGCCACGGCACGAAGCCGCGGCGGGGCCGGAGGTCGCGCCGACCCGGCGACGAGGTGGCGCTAGCGCTCGCCGCCCGTGAGACCCCGGTTGGACAGCAGCGGACCAATCACCGGATCACGCCCGCGGAACTCGCGATAGATCGTCGCCATGTCGCCCGTCCCGCCGCGCGACAGGATGAGGTCGCGGAAGCGCTGGCCGTTGGCCCTCGTCATCCCGCCGTGCTCGAGGAACCAGGCGTACGCGTCGGCGTCGATCACTTCGCTCCAGATGTAGGCATAGTAGCCCGCCGAGTAGCCGCCGCCCCAGATATGCGAGAAGTAGTTGGTCTTGTACCGCGGCGGCACGAGCGGCAGGTCAACCCCGAAGCGCTTGAGCGCCTGCGCCTCGAACGCGTCGACGTCCGTCGGGTGGTCGTTCACCGACAAGGTGTGCCACGCCATGTCGAGCAGCGCCGCGCCCAGGTATTCCGTGGTCGCGAAACCCTGATCGAACGTTGTCGTGCGCCGGATCTTGGCCTCGAGCGCCGCCGGCATCGGTGCGCCGGTCTGGTAGTGCCGCGCGTAGTGCGCGAACACCTCGGGGTGCAGCGCCCAATGTTCATTGAATTGCGACGGGACTTCCGTGAAGTCCCGCGGCATGTTCCCCGCGAGCCGTGGATACGGCGCGGCGTTCATGAAGCTGCTCAGGGCGTGACCGAACTCGTGATACATCGTGGTCACGTTGTCCCACGTCAGCAGCGCCGGCTGGCCGGCGGCCGGCTTGGTGAAGTTGCAGTTGTTGATCACCACCGGCCGCGTGCCGAGCAGCGCCGAGCGGCTGACGAAGCCGGACGACCAGGCGCCGCCATTCTTGTTGTCGCGCTTGTAGTAGTCGGCGTAGAACAGGCCGAGCGACGAGTCGGCGTCGAAGACCTCGAAGACGCGCACGTCGGGATGGTAGACCGGAATGTCCTTCCGTTCCTTGAACGTCAGCCCGTACAGCTGCTGCGCCGCGTAGAAGACGCCGTCGCGCAGCACGCGGTCCATTTCGAAGTACGGCTTGATCTGCTCCTCGTCCAATGCGTACTGCTCGGCCCGCACCTGCTCGGCGTAGAACTGCCAGTCCCACGGCTCAAGCTTGAAGCCACCGCCCTGCCTGTCCACGAGCTGCTGCATGGCCGTGGCCTCGCCCCGCGCCTTCGCGGTCGCCGGCGTCACGAGCTGGGTCAGCAGGCGGAGCGCGTTCTCGGGCGTCTTCGCCATGGTCTCGTCGAGGCCGTAGGCAGCGAGGGACGGATACCCGAGCAGCTGCGCCCGCTCGGGACGGAGCTGGGCGAGACGCAGGATGACCTGGCGCGTGTCGTTGCTGTCGCCGCGCGCGGCCCGCATGGTGGACGCTTCAAAGAGCCGCTGTCGCAGCGCGCGGTTCTGCAGTGAGGACTGCGCGGGCTGCTGCGTGGTGTTCTGCAGCGGCAGGAGCCAGCGCCCCGAGAGGCCGCGGGCCTGGGCGGCGCCCGCTGCTGCCGCGACCTCGCCGGCGCTCAGGCCGGCCAGCTGCCTCACGTCATCCACGATGACGCCGCCGGCGCGCGTGGCGGCCAGCAACCGACGGCCGAACTCGTTGGTGAGCGACGCCTGCTCGCGATTGAGCGCGCGCAGCCGCGTCTTGTCGGCGTCGGACAGCAGGGCCCCGGCGCGCACGAAGTCGCGGTAGTAGCGCTCCACGACAAGGCGCTGCAGCGAGTCGAGACCGAGGCTCGCGCGGCGATCGTAGAGGCTCTTGATGCGCAGGAAGAGCGTGTCGTTGAGGTTGATCGCATCGCGGTGCGCCGCGAGCTTCGGCGCGAGCGCGCGCTGGATGGCCTGCAGCGTGTCGTTGGTGTTGGACGACGTGAGCGCGCCGACGACGCGCTGCACGCGCGACAGCAACTGCCCGGAGCGCTCGAACGGCAGGATGGTGTTCGCGAAGGTCGGCGTGCCCGGCGCGTGAATGATGGCGGCCACTTCGGCCAGTTGCTGGCGCATCCCCTCTTCGATGGCCGGCTGGAAGTCGGTGTTGCGAATGCGCGTGAAGTCCGGCGCCTGGTACAGCAGCGGACTCGGCGTGGCGAATGGATTGGTGCCCGGCAGCTGCGCGGTGACGACTTCGCTGCAGGCGAGAACGGCAATCCCAAGGGGGATCGCGAAACGGCGGACGGAGAACATTGGGGAGACCCGGTGAGCGGAAAGGGACCGGGGGCCGTCTCCCTGAGAATACGATCCGGCGCCCCCTGGCGACAGCCGTCACAGCGACCGCAGGTACTGCACGAGGTCGGACTTCTGCGATGCCGTGAGCCCAAGGTTGCGACGACTGTTGTAGAGCTCCACCACGGCCTCGAGCGTTGGCGCAATGCCGTTATGGAAGTACGGCGCGTGCAATTGCAGCGCGCGCAGCGGCGTGGTGCGGTACATCCGCGTCGCACTGCGAGCGGCGGCGCTCGGCGCGCCATTCGGCTCCGGTTCGCTGACGACCTCCGCCGGTGAGTGCAGACGACTGTTGGCGTCGGTGAAGAGCGTGCCGGCGTGGCAGCTCGCGCACTGCCCGGCGCCACTGAACACCACCGCGCCGCGCGCGGCGGCGGCCACGTCATAGCTGCCAGCCGACGGCTTGGGCGCCGCCAGGCTGAGCTGATACTCCTGCAGCGCGGGGAGCAGCGCCGAGATCATATCAGGCCCGTTCTGGATGTTCACGTGCGTGCGCGCCTCGACGAACGAGCCGTGGCCGTGCATCTGCGTCACCCCCACGTAGCGGTTCCAGTAGGCGATGTCCTGGCCGTCACCGGTGAAGGTGATGCTGTGCACGCCGCGCAGTCCGTACGCCGGCGGAATGACCACCGGGCCGTTCAGGCCATCCATGTTGATGCGCGGATCAAACCGGCCGGGCCCCCACGAGTTGTAGACGGCCTTCTGGGCCGCGGTGAGCGCCGGCGAGAGCGCGATGATCGCCCCGGGGTTCAAGTCGAGATTCGGGTAACCGTCGCGTCGCGATCCAACGCCCTTGGCAATGCGGTCGTCCACCGTGGAGTGACAGAGGGCGCACGTGATGCCGAGTCGCGTGATGTGATTCTGCGCGTCCACCGTGGCCCGAATGCCGACCACGGCCCCGAGCTTCAGCAGGGTCACCGTGGTCGCGGGGCTCGACAGGTCCACCTGCCCGGCCTGCAGCGCCTGCAACACGGCCGGTGGGAGCGTGTCGGCATCCACCTTGAGCCCGACGGCAAGCGCCGTCGTCGGTGGGACGGTCTGGACAACTTCGTGCATGCGCAGCGTGTCGGTCCAGAAGGTCTCATCGCCGAAGGTCTCGAAGCGGAAGATCTGTTTCCCCGCGTCCACTGACGCGGCGGAGAGACTGGTCGGCGTGCTTTCACGCGAGCAGGAAGTCGCGAGGATTGCCACGAGGGCGGTGCCGGTGAGCGTGAACCACGCCATCCGGGGAATACGGGAGATGGAGGGCAGCATTGGGGGGGGGCTACTCCAGAAGGGGAAGAAGGAAGTCAGACGCGAAGCACTTACTCGGGCAGGCGTCCGATGAGCGCGGAGGCCGTGATCGGTCCGGAATCGGCGATGAGGCGCCGTGCCGCGTCGAGCTGGCCCCAGACGTTCCAGAGCAGCACGCCGCGTACGCGGCCGTCGCGGAGGTAGTAGATCACCCCCTCGCGAAACGGCACCTTCCAGTCGGCGACGGTCTGCAGTCGCGCATCAAGGTCGCCGACCGCCTCGTAGCCGAGCTCGAAGAGGTCGGAGTAGAAGAACGGCAGGTGGTGACACGCGACCGCGTCGCCGGCCATGTTCCGCCCGGCCTGCCGACCCATCGAGACGGCGTTGTCCTCGTGCTCGACACGCCGGCGGGTGTCGAGCGCCGGGCTGTAGAAGTTGGCCACGTCGCCGGCGGCGTAGATGTCGGGGCGTCGCGTGCGCAGGAACTCGTCCACCACGATGCCGTTCGCCACTTCGAGCCCTGCCCGCTCCGCCAACTCGACGTTTGGCGTGAGGCCAAGGCCCGCAACCACCGCATCGGCCGCGAGCGCATCGCCGGTCGTGGTCGTCACGATTGTCTGCGCGTCGTTGCGCCGCACGCTGGCCACCCCGCGACCGGTGAGCACGGCGATGCCCCGCTCACCAAAGTAGTCGACGAGATGACGCGAGAGATCGGCGGGAAAGACCCGACTACCGATGCCTTCTTCCGGCATGAGCATGGTCACCTCGTGCTCCTGCATCCGCAGCGCGGCGGCGATCTCGCTGCCAATGAAGCCCCCGCCGATGACGATGACCTTGCGGCGCACGGCAGACATGGCGCGCAGTCGCGCGTAGTCGTCGTAGGTGCGGAAGTAGATCACGTCGTCCGGATCGGACGACAATCGGCGCGGCGTGCCGCCGGTCGCGAGCAAGAGCTTGTCGTAGGTGTAGACCGCGCCCACGTCGTCCGTGACCTGCCGGGCTTCGGGATCCAGCGCGGTCACGCGGCGGCCGAGATGCAGCGCGACCCCGGCGGCGGCCGTATCGCTCCATATGGATGCGAGCGCCGTGTCCTTCCAGAGCCCCTTCGAGAGCGGCGGCCGACTGTACGGGGGATGCGACTCGGCGCCGATCAGGCCAATGGTGGCATTTGCGTCGATTTCACGAATGCCGCGTGCCGCGGCATCCGCGGTCATGCCGCCGCCGACCAGGAGATGACTGTAGTGCGTCATGATGCACCACCCCGTGCCTGAGCGGTGAAACCGGCGTCGCGCACCTCGGCGAGAAACCGGTTGCGCAGGGTTGCGTCGAGCAATGCGCCGCGTGTCGCCACCGTCCGTGTCGTGACGCCGGGGGCCCCGATCCCTCGCATCTCCATGCAGAGATGGCGAGCCTCGATCACCACGATCACCCCGGCCGGCTCCAGACGCGCGTCGAGCAGCTCGGTGATCTGCTGTGTCAGGCGCTCCTGCAGCTGCGGGCGCCGCGCGTAGTAGTCGACGACCCGCGCGAACTTCGACAACCCCAGCAGCTCGCGGCCCGGGATGTACCCCACGTGCGCCGTGCCGAAGAAGGGGAGAAAGTGGTGCGCGCACAGCGAGAAGAACGGGATGCCGACCACGGAGACGATATCCGCGTAGCCCTCGCTGTTCGGGAACGTGCTGAGCGTCGGCTCCGCGCCGGGGGCCAGGCCGGCGAAGAGTTCGCGGTAGGCGCGCGCCACGCGAAAGTCGGTCCCGACGAGATTCGGGTCGTCGAGGTCGAGGTCGAGCGACGCGAGAAAGGCGCGAAAGGCGGACGCGGTCCGGGCGAGCCGATCGTCATCGGCCAGGTGGAGCGCCGTGCGAGGGGCCGGCAGTTCAGCGTGCGGCGGCAACGACGGGGCGAGCGCGACGAGCGGGACGGGCACGGGGGGCCTCCAGCTGGTTATTAGTACAATATGTCAATGACAATATTGCCTAATACTCCAAGTGTTGTCAAGTGTTTCATGCCCCTCTCCGCGGAAAGGCCCGCACGGCGGTGGTGCGCGCCCGGCGCGCACGTGCGATCCGGCGATGAGTATGACAGCCGCTTCGGCCGCTACGCCCGAACGCCCGCCTCTAGCAACGTGACGGTTCCCGCGCCGGCATCCATCCGGGCCGCAACGCCGTACGGCAACGTCACCTGATCGGGAACATGTCCCACCGCGACATTGCGAAGAGCCGGCACCTTGAGCGGGAGCAGGTGATCGGCAAAGACCTCGCGCATCGTCAGGCTGAGCCGGCCGGGGCAATTGCGCTTGTCGGTCCCCGTGAAGATCCCCAGCGCCACGCCCGCCGCATCCGTCAGCTTTCCCGCCGCGGTCAGCTGGGTCAGCATGCGGTCCACCTTGAAGGGCTCTTCGTCAACGTCTTCTATGAAGACGACTCGTCCTCGCGTCTCGACTTCATATGGAGTCCCCAAACTCGACGTCAGCAGGCTGAGCGTGCCGCCGGTGATGCGCCCCTGCGCGATTCCGCGTCGCAACGTTATCGGCCGGCGTCCCGGTGCAAACGGGACGCGTCCGGCCGGAACCTCGGACATCAGCGCGCGCTGAAGTGAACGCGCGGAGAAGGGACTCCATCCGAGGGACGAGCAAGGCATGGGGCCCCAGAACGAGACGACGCCCGCCTTCTGCAAGGCGAGGTGCAACGCGGTGATGTCGGAAAAGCCGACGAGCGGCTTGGGGTGACGTCGCGCCAGGTCGAGATCGAACGACGGCAGAAGCCGCGCGACGCCGTAGCCTCCACGTGTACAGATGATCGCCTTGATCTCTGGATCACGAAAAGCGGCCTCGAGGTCGTGCACGCGCTCACGGTCGGTCCCGGCGAGATACCCGTGTTCCGACAGCGCGTATCGCCCGGTCTTCACCCGGAGCCCAAACTGCTCCAGCCGCTTGCGGCCGAGTGCCAGAACGCGCGCGCTCCTCACCGGCGACGCCGGAGAGACCAGCGCCACGTGATCTCCGACGGTGAGGCGACGAGAAACCTTCAGCGGCGTGGTCATGATCGCCTAGAACAGCAGGCGGCAGATGCCGTAGGCCGCGGCGATGCCCGAGAAGTCCGTGATGAGGCTGGCCGCGAGCGTGTACCGGGTCTTGCGCACGGCGACGGCGCCAAAGTAGACCGCCATGATGTAGAACGTCGTTTCGGTGCTTCCCTGGATCACGCTGACCAGCCGGCCGATGAAGGAGTCCGGGCCGTAGACCTTGAAGATCTCCGAGCTCATCGCGAACGCGGCCGACCCCGAGAGCGAGCGCATCAGCGACGAGGGGAGCGCTTCGGGCGGGAATCCCGTCCAACCGATCACCGGGCGAATGGCCCAGACCAGGTAGTCCATGGCGCCGCTCGCGCGAAACATGCCGATGGCGACGAGAATGGCGACGAGATACGGCATGATGCGAACGCCGATCGTGAACCCTTCCTTGGCCCCTTCGATGAAGCTCTCGTAGACGCGGACACGCTTCACGGCGTACGCGTAGAGCGGGACGGCGAGGATCAGCAGGGGAACAATCCAATTGGACGCGCTGTTCGCGAGTTCTCTCATGCGGCACCTCCACGGGGCCGCAGCGCAAACCATCGGGCGAACATCTTCGACACCGCGATGGCGACGATCATCGAGGCCGCCGTGGCGAAAATGGTGCCGACGATAGTCTCGGACGGGTTCTTGGAGCCGGCGGCTGACCGGAGGCTGATGACCATCACCGGGATGAGCTGCAGCGAGCTGGAGTGCAACGTCACGAACATGCACATCGCATCCGACGCCGTCTCCTTGTCCGGGTTCAGCTCCTGCAGGTCCTCCATCGCCTTGATGCCGAAGGGCGTCGCCGCGTCGCCGAGGCCAAGCATGTTGGCGCCGAAGTTCATGGCGATCGCGCCGAGGGCCGGGTGATCGCGGGGCACGTCGGGGAACAGGAAGCGAAAGACCGGGCGCAGGGCCCTCGCCAGCACCCGCACCAACCCGGCGTCCTCGGCGACGCGCATCAGCCCGAGGAACAAGGTCATGCCGCCCACGAGGCCGATGGCGAGTTCGATGGCGGTCGTCGCGGAACTGAACATTGCGTTGGACACGTCGGCCATGTGTCCCTTGACCGCGCCGCTGATGACCGCCGCACCGATGAGCAAGAGCCAGACGATGTTCATATCGTATTGTCCTCCCGGACGCGTAAAACGTAACCGCGGCGGCCGCGGCGGCAATCGCTAGCCTGATATGGCGTTGCACCCTCCCGAGGCGCCTTCACCGGTGCATCGCCTCCGCCGGTGGGACGCCGCCAATGGGCCATCAAGGAGTTGAACCTCGGTCGGCAGGCCGATCAGGGTTCTCCTGACGCACCTGCACCGAGGCTGGAGTGGAACTGCCGTGCCTTGAGGCAGCGCGGGTGCGCGAGGCGCATCGCTCCCTGGCTCGACTTCGGAACAATTCGAGTTCGTTGTGCCAAAGGACACCTGATGGTGTATGATCGCACGGGTACCCCGCGCTTCCTCAATACGACCGGAGGGTATAATGGGGCTTCTTGATGGCATGATGGACAAGGCCAAAGCTGCGTTTGGCCAAGCGGACGATGCATCAAATCCACTGATGGGCCAGGTGATGGATCTCATTAACCAGCACGGTGGCGTCGCCGGAATCGCGCAGACGTTCCGCGACCGTGGCTTCGGCAGCGCGATCTCGTCGTGGATCTCGACCGGGCAGAACCTGCCGATAACGGGAGACCAGCTTCAAAGCGTGCTCGGGAGCGCCAAGGTGCAGGAACTCGCCGAAAAGGCCGGGGTGTCACCTGACATGCTCCAAACGGGACTGGCGACGCTGCTCCCGAATGTGATCGACAAGCTCACCCCCGACGGTAAGCTCCCCACTTCGTAGTCAGGAGGTTCCAATGATCAGGCGGATTGGCACGGTTGTGATGGCCGCAATCCTCGTCGCGGCGCTCGCAGTTCCACGGAGTTCGCACGCGCAGGCGGCCGCCCGCAGCGTGGTGTGCAAGGACGGATCTGCAGGCACGGCGGGTCGCGGCGCATGCGGCGGACATGGTGGCGTCGACCCGGTCGCCACCAAGAAGGCTGAAGACAAGGCAGCGAAGAAGGCCGCAAAGGCCGAGGCCGCAGCCTCGAAGAAGGCCGACAAGGCAGCGGCGGCAAAGCAGGCAGAGAAGGCTGAAGCCGCGGCGGAGAAGGCCGAGAAGTCGGCCAGGGCTGAGAAGACGGCGAAGGCGGAAGCTGCGGCCAGGGCCGAGAAGTCGGCGAAGGCGGAGGCGGCCGCCAAGGCTGATAGGTCGGCGAGGTCAGCCAGGGGTGAAGCGCGCGAGAAGTCCGAGCGGGCCGAAGACGCCGAGAAGTCGGCGAACGCGGCGGGCAAGGCGGCCCGCAGGGCAGCCGACGACGAGAAAGAGCGAGGAGCGGCCACGGCGCGCTGCAAGGACAACACGCTGTCCTACGCCAAGGAGCATACTGGCGCTTGCAGTAACCACGGTGGCGTCGCCGAGTGGCTCGACGGACGCGCGAAGAAGCCCTGACCCAGGGCTTCGTGAGCACAGAACGGCCGCCCGAACGGGCGGCCGTTCTGTGCTAAGGACGCCGTCGCGGACTCATCCCTCGGGCGGCTGCGGAAGGTCGCGGTTCGTGTGCAGTCGGCGCAGCACGCGCTCAGACTGCTCGGCCACCGCGGGATCTGCCGGCGGCGCCGGCAGCGCGCGCACCGCGCGGTTGATCGCGGTCAGTTCCGCAGCGAACCGCCGGCACTGATCGCACATCAGCAGGTGCAGGCGGATCGCGATCCGGCGGCGCCAGCTTTCGTTGCGCAGATCGCCCGCCATGGCGCGGCTCACTTCATTACACGCGAGCATCGGCACTCCCTCGCACTCCCTTGGCTTCGAGACACTCGCGCATCCGCACACGCGCGCGAAACAACAGCACTCCGAGATTATTGGCGCTCACGCCGAGAATCTTACAGGTCTCGTCGGTGGACACCTCGTCCGCCTCGCGCAACAGCAGCGCCTGGCGCTGGCGATCCGGAATGCCGTCCAGGCAGTCGCGCAGGACGCGCTGCAGTTCCTCACCGGCCAGCGCCTCCAGCGGTCCACGCGGCGGTGTGCGCCACGTGCCGTGGTCGTCGAAGCGGGCGTCGAAGACGGCGTCAATGGCATCCGTCGCTTCTTCGCGCTGATCCGCGCGCCGCCGCTCGGCGATCTTGTTCGCCAGGATCCCGAGCAGCCATGTCGTGGCGCGCGCCCGACCGTCGAACGCCGCGGCGCGCTCGAGGAAGACGAGCACCGCCGCGTGCGCCACATCCTCGGCGGCGTCGCCCGTGAGCCCCGCGGCGCGCGCCGCGATGAGGAGGCGCGGCAGCGCCTCCCGCAGGACGGCGTCGAGCACCGCCGGATCGCGCCGGCGGATGCCGGCCGTGACCTCAGCGCGCTCCATTAGAAGACCGGCAGACCGCCGCCATGTAATGAAATCGCATCCCCAAACAATAACGCTCGTCCGGCGCGATGGGCGCGCTGGCGCAACCTGGGCAAGGAGCGGACTATGCATCTCGACGTGAGGCGGCTGGCGCTGGCGGGCGTGGCGGGAACCGCGGTGATGACGATGGTTGGACTGTGGGTGGCGCCGTTGATGGGCATTCCCGCCATGAATCCGGCGGCGATGCTCGCCATGGCGATGGGCGGAATGCTGGCGGCCGGCTGGGCGGCGCACTTCATGATCGGCATCGTGCTCGCCGTGGGATATGGCATCGTGGCGGGACACCTGCCCGGGCCGGCGCCGCTGCGCGGCGCCCTCTACGCGCTGGCGCCGTGGTTGATGGCGCAGGTCGTCGTGATGCCGATGATGGGCGCGGGGCTGTTTTCCGGCTCCATGGTACTCGCGGCCGGGAGCATGATCGGCCACGTGATGTACGGCGCCGTGGTCGGCGCGGTGGCCGGGGTGCCGGGTGCGCGGCGGGTCGCCCCGGCCGGGGCGCGTGCGTGACGACGGCAGCTGCAGCCAGGCCGGCGGGCGCGACCACGCTCATGGCGTGTCCAGTGAGAACGCCCCGCAACGGCAGAGTCCGTTGCGGGGCATCCGTATGGGCCATCGAGGAGTTGAACCGAAGGAGAGCGAGCTCACCCGCAGGGTGAGCGCAGCTCAACCTCGCCGGGTTTATCCCTCTTGACGATATTCGTTGCAACGTATATTATTGGGCCATGCCCCATGCCATCGCCCGCGCGATCAAGCAGCAGCGTCCATTCGCGTCGCCTGAACAGGAGGTCATGCTCGGCCTGCGCCTCGCCGCCGACCGCGTGCTCGACCCCTGGCGGCAGTTCCTCAAGACCACGGCCGATCTCACCAACGGCCAGTACAACGTCCTCCGCATCCTCCGCGGCAGCCATCCACACAAGCTCACCGCGGGGGAGATCATCGAGCGCATGATCGCGCGCGATCCGGACGTCACACGGCTCGTGGACCGGCTGGTCGCGCGCGGACTCGTTGAGCGGGAGCGCAGCGAACGCGATCGCCGCGTCGTCGAGACGGGGATCACGCCGGCGGGGCTCGCGTTGCTGGCCGAACTGGATCCGCACGCGAAGCGCCTGCCGAAGGCCCTCGTCGGCCCGCTTGGCGCCCGTCGCGTGAAGCAACTCGCCACACTGCTCAACGCCCTGATCGAGGAGATGGGCGCCTTTCCCTGAGCGCGTTCGCAGTCCGCGTATTCCCCCCCAACGCGAGAGCCAGGTCATGACGAGCCAGTACAAAGTGCACGAGCCGGGCGCCGGATTGAGACTGCAGTCGGGTCCGGGGCGTGATCTCATCTTCAAGGTCACGGGCGAAGACACGCGCGGCGCCTTCGATTACTTCATCGTCGAGGTCGCGCCGCACGGCGGACCACCACTGCACGTGCACCATAAGCAGGAAGAGGCGATCCACGTGCTCAAGGGCACGTTCAAGGTACAGATCGGCGAGGAGACTTTTCGCTGCGCGCCCGGGGGATTCGCCTACCTGCCCTCCAACGTGCCGCACGCGTTCCTCAACCTGACCGACGAGCCCGCCGAGCTCATCGTCGTCTACACGCCGGGCGGCGGGCACAAGTTCTATGAAGAGCTTGGGCCGATGACACGCGGTGGAACGCGTGATCCCAAGGCGATCGCCGCGGTGTTCACGAAGTACGACATGACGTTGCTGGGGCCGCCGCTGAGCGCAGACTGATGATGCTCGCGGTTCGGGGCATCCGGATCGAACGAACGAACGGACACACGAGCGCTGTCGTCGCGCTCGCCCACTAGCTTGCAGTCCCCCTGCCCGGCGCGTGAGTCCGGGTCGTTGTCTCACCGGTGCAACGGAGATCCACATGGCAGCCAAACAGGTCATTGCAGTATTCGGAGCGACGGGCGCACAGGGCGGCGGTCTCGTGCGCGCCATTGCGGCGGACAAGAACGGGCCGTTCACCGCGCGTGCCATCACGCGCCGGCCGGACTCCGACAAGGCCATGGCACTCGCCGCCCTGGGCGTCGAGGTCGTGGCCGGCGACACCGACACCGAAGCGAGTCTCGCGCCGGCGCTCGCCGGGGCGTACGGCGCCTTCTGCGTGACGAACTACTGGGAGCACTATTCGGCAGAGCGCGAAGGCGTTCAGGCGGCCGCGATGGCGCGCGCCACGAAGCAGGCTGGGGTTCAACACGTCGTCTGGTCGACGCTTGAGGATACCCGCAAGTGGATCCCGCTGGGCGACACCCGGCTCCCGACGCTGTACGGGAAGTACAAGTGCCCGCACTTCGACTCGAAGGGGCAGATGGACGAGACGTTCGCCAAGGAAGGAGCGCCCACCACATATATGATGGCGGCCTTCTACTGGGACAACTTCATCCATTTCGGGATGGGACCGCGGGCCGGTGACGATGGCACGCTCACCCTCGCGCTGCCGCTCGGCGGCGTGAACCTCCCCGGCATCGGCGCCGAGGACATCGGCCGCAGCGCGTACGGCATCTTCAGGCAGGGGACCAGCACGGTGGGCCAGCGCATCGGCGTGGCCGGTGAATCGCTCTCCGGCGCCGACATGGCGGCCAAGATGGGGCGCGCGCTGGGGAAGACCGTGCGATTCTTCGACATGCCGTTCGACATGTACCGCGGCCTCGGATTCCCAGGCGCTGAAGACCTCGGGAACATGTTCCAGTTCCAGGCCATACTCGGCGAGGAGTTTCAGCGCTACCGCGACGCCAAACAGACGCGCGAGCTGAATCCGGCGCTCCAGGATTTCGACGCGTGGCTGGCGTCGAACGGATCGAAGATCGCGATCAACTGACGGGCGCGCGACGACGTAGCCTGCAAACATCCCGCGCGTTCGAAGCCCCGAACACACAACCCCGCACCGGCACCAAGCCGTTGCGGGGTTTGCGTTTGAATCCAGTGGGCCATCGAGGAGTTGAACCTCGGACCTCACGCTTATCAGGACCCCGTAAGTGCGCATGAATTGTGCGCGAATGTTCACTTAGTTCGCGCTGGACGAACATCCTGCTCAGTTTCGCGTGACAATCTGTGCAAGTTGCGCACCTTGGCGAGCATCTTGTGCGCACGAATGGACACCATGAGGTCGTTAGGTGCTAAGCTGAAGTGCGTCACGAACTGACCTGCGT
The DNA here is from genome assembly GCA_036504815.1 of Gemmatimonadaceae bacterium. Taxonomy (NCBI): domain Bacteria; kingdom Pseudomonadati; phylum Gemmatimonadota; class Gemmatimonadia; order Gemmatimonadales; family Gemmatimonadaceae; species Gemmatimonadaceae bacterium. The sequence goes on from DASXUN010000008.1 coordinate 121,640, forward strand.
AGCATCGATGTTGAAGGAGGGAGAATGCTACACTCCGAGTGTCTCTTGTATGCGCGTCGTTACGTCGCTGACCGCTACCATGTCGAGCCCTTCAACTTCGGAGGTCGTGAAGAGGTTCGTGCCCTCAAACCAGCCATTCTTCTCATACCAGGTCTTCTTCCATTCCCACGCCCGCCTGTAGTCGTCTCGCTGCATCATCCCCAAGTGTTCCCAGATGATGATATCTCCCGCGTCGTCGACGAAGGAGAAGTCGGGCCGAAGCCGTCCCGGTGCCTGCGTGCCATCGAGCGGTCTCTCGTAAGCGTAATTGAGGCCTGTCCGAAAGAGATGATTCGCGATAACAAGTTCGGATTTGCTCCGAACCATCTCTCCCCGACTGGTCCTGTGGATTAAGTGCTCGGCATAGGGGACTCCGTCCAGTTCGCGACGGACTCCCGCACTGAATAGGTTGGAGTTCCTTCGTGCGGTTTCCGACCGTTCGGGTCTGGTTAGGTCATACAGGAAACTCGCGTCAGTTCCCTCCACGAACAGAACCATGTGACGTTTTGCACGCGTGAGCGCGGTGTACAGCAACTCGCGCGACATGAGGCGACAGTGCTTGGGAAGCACGACAAATACTGTACCGAACTCGCTGCCCTGCGACTTGTGTACCGTCAGTGCATACGCGAGTTCGAGTGGGGCTGCGCCGTCCCGAAAGCCCCTTGCCGAGAAGCCAAATCTTACATCAGGTCTGCCGGCAAACGCGACGTTCAGGAATTTCTTCCTAGCTTCGCCCGACGCTGGAGCAGCGACGCCGATCTCGCCGTTGGCCAGATATTCTGAGACCGGCTCTTTCGCCGCGCCGTCCCATCCCTTTTGAGTGCCATTGCGAACTAGGATGACTTTGTCTCCCCACACAATCTGCTCATCGCCGAGACTGAGCCCTCCCCGTTCCTGCACGACCCTCAACTGCTCAGCGCGGAAGCGTCGTTGAAGAAGGCGATTCAGATCATACACTCCGTACGGATGAAGGCGTACCGGAGACAGAATCTGAAACCGCTCCGCACCGTCATGATCTGCGAACGGTACCCAGCCTTCAGGAGTTAGGCCCAGGGCAGCGTTGAAGCCCTTCACGTCGGTCGGCCCGACCAGCCCGAGCTGCGCCACCATCTGCTCGTCTAGCCGCTGACGAAGCTCTCCAGGGCTCTGCCAGAAGACAACAGAAAGGTCGTTCAACGCGGCGCCGAGTTCTAGGTCACTGAGGACTCGGTCGGCGTCCACTGGTTGCAACTCTCGCGTATACCAAGAGGCAAGTCGCAGGGAATCGGACGGCGCTCCTGCCGCCGTTCGGAGTTCGACCGTGAGGCGTGCGAGCGCTTGCCCGTTAGCGTCGTTCTTCTCACGCAAAGAATCGAGATGCGCAACGAGATCGGCGAAGGGTCGACCCACGCCGATGGGCGGTAGCTGGTTCGGGTCGCCAACGAGTATGATCCTCTGAACATGCCCTAGATCGAGAGCGGATAGCACGGCGTAGAGGTCGTCGAGGGTGAGCATGGAGCACTCGTCGATCACAACCGTCGTCTCCTTGCGGTAGGTGCTCGCCCCGACGAATAGCGGTCTCTGCCGCAGGCCGTCGTAGCGACCTAGCTGATTCAGGAACTGCGCTACAGTCATCGCGGTTTGGTTCGTCTTCTGGGTCAGACGAACACGGGCCTTACCTGTTGGGGCTAGGAACAGGATGCCACTGTTTGCAAGCTGTTTTGACTTCAGTAGAGCGCCCAACACGGTCGTCTTGCCGGTTCCTGCTCTCCCAACAAGCGCCGTCAATCGGCGACTGGTCACAGTCTTCAGGGCAGCCGCTTGTTCAGCAAGAGCTTGGCGGTGCCGTGGACTGTGCGCATCAACGCTTCCGCCGCCCTCGGTGATCGACTCAACTATTAGGCGTTCCCAGTCCTCGTCCGGTGACGGAATTCCCTTTTCCGAGCGCCTCGACAGTAGCGATGATAGCTTCGCTTCACGGCGCTCAATCTCATCAAGCTGCAAACACGGCAACCGAGCGTCCGTAGGCTCGCCGGCGATTACGGACAAGACCCTGATCTCTTCTGCAAGAGGTCCCTCGTTACCGGCTAGCCAATCTGAACTTACAACGCACGGGTGCGCGAGATTGAGTGACCCGAGTCGCCCCAACGCCTCAGGCTGGCTCAGCAATGCATCGCCGTCGGCGGCGGCCCTTCGCAGCACCGTCACGAGCGCGCCGCGCACACGACGCCAATCACTTGGCGAGCCAACTGCTGACGGTTCGTCGACTGGATGCCTCGCCGCAATGGTTACATCAGGCATCAGCCCTCGGTCCACTACGCCCATCGAGACCGGTTGCTCGCGCTCATCACCAAGGTCGAGTTCGACGATGCGGTACGGATTCGCGAGAATAGCGGCGTCGTCCACCGAGGTTCTACTGGACTTCTGTCTTTCTATTGGGTTGAACCACCGCGTTGCTTGGCGCGGGCTCAGGTTAATGCGCGACAGAAGTGTAAGGAGCGAGCGGCGTTCTGCTGACAGCTGGACCCAGGTCGCTCTCACTGCCTTCAGGTCTGCGGCGTACGCCTGCTGTGGCGGTGGCTGTGTGCCTCGCAGAATGGCGTCTAGTATGGGCCACGGATTATCGCCGCTCCTGACAGCGCCTCCGGCACATAACTCCAGAAACAGCGAGGTGCCGAGGCGCATTCCAAAGGCCTCAAGAGCCGCTCCCGTTCCAGGAAAGGCACCGCGATCCGTCCAAGCGCGCGCAATTTGCGCGTTGAGCCATTCTTCCCGCTGTTGCCACGGGCCTGGTGCGACCCCATGCGCGCGAATCTTTCTGACCGCCTCCAAACACTGCACTAGAGTCGAGAGTGTTACGTCAGCTGTTGATAGCGCCCCCGCATACGAAAACGACATGATGTCGCTCGAGTCTGGTACAACAGCTATTTCCCGCAGTAGAGAAGCGCGACGCTCGTCTTCCGCGGGGTCATCGGTGGGGGTGAGATAGTCGTGATACGGAAGTAGAAAGCCGTCGTGGCCAGTCGGTCGGATAGAGTGGCCGAACTGTCGGTCCCACAAGGGATATGAGAAGGGTCCGGTAGAGTCATACCATTGCAATGGGGCGATCGTCGTAATCGTGCCGACGCCGACGACCAGACGGCCGATAGTCTCTCCGAGCGGATGCCCGCTCTTGGTATAGAAGGAGACGAGCGAAGAGCCGGGCGTTAGTCGACTGAAGAAGAGTTCGCAGAGAGCCTCCTGCCGCTCGCGGCCGAACACCCAGGGGCTGTAGAAAGGCGGTTCCTGGTCTGGTGGAAGAGTATCCGCGATCTCCTCATCGATCCGCGCTTGACTCTCACGGAGCATCCAGTTGAACGGGACTGCGAACGAAGAGAAGGGACTCACCCGTATCTGGGTTTGTCGAAGATGGCCGTGAGTCTGCTGCGTCGATCTGCTGTTCTGATAAGGATGTTGCACCACGCGCCACCATTCATGCGCGTTCATAAATGCCGCTGACTCCGCTCGGCAGGGCGGAAGACTGGTCGGCTCGAGGTCTGCGAACGAGCGCCCCGACACGGCATCCTCGGCTGTCTCATCGCGCTCTAGCCGAATACGATCGAGATCAACGCAGAACGCATTGGCAGATGGCTTAAGGCATACCGATCCGTTCCAGCGATTATCATGCCACGCGACTCGCACATTGAGATGATTCAACGGATTGGCCTCAGTTCGAGAAACACCCCGGATCGCGGCTCGCTTCGAGCCGTGGCGAAGTTGTATCCGCCGCGACGAACGAAAGCGTCCGCACTGCTGCGGCGCTCTTCGGTCGTTACATCATTGCGCACTATTCCAACTTTTCGGAGGCGCTTGGGGGCAGTCATGGCTGAGGCTAAGGTCGATCAATCGAGATCCGATTGTCCGGCCTACTTTCACATGAGCAGCTCCGAGGACCTCGAAACGCGAACGTGCGCGCCACCGCCGCTTGAATCGAAGCTCTCTGCCTGACGCGAACGATGCTGGCTCACGCCTCTGTGGGCACTTCAGGTTCATCGTACTACTTCGGGATAGATCTGCCTCGGAGTCTTGCAAGACTTTGCAAGGTGGAAGCCAAAGCCTCGCGGATGTTGGCGGGCTTTCATCAGGATGCTTGGAAAGAACCCGAGAAGCGCTTCTGCCTGCTTCGCACGCGGCTCGCGTGGCCACGGCTCCCCGAGGAAGAACGCAGTCAAACCGGATTCATGCCAGGCCCGCCTGTTCGCTGGGTGTGTGCTGATCCTCGAGTCACCAGAGATGATGATCCAGTCTCCTTCCTGTGCCAATTCTGAGATCCAATTCGGATCCGGAGTGTCTGCAGGAAACCGATCAAGCAGATGACAAAACTCGTGGCCCTCCGACTCGTAGTAGAGCCGGAGGGCCTTGGCATGAAGCGGACTAACGTTGTTGTCTAGGAAGAACCTCACGCCGCGAAACTCCGCTCGAACCTCACGGCGTCCGCCACAGCGCGAAGCGGAACCCGATACATTCGCGCGGCAGACCGTTGACTCCGCTCAGCGCGCGCGGCCAGAGCCAGCACCCGTGTCTGCACACTGCCGTCCATAACGATTGGAGCCCCGAATGCGCGACGCGGGTCAATAACCACACGAAGTTGTCGGACGGGCTGCCAGAGCCGCGGTCTGTCAAACTCGTCGAACTCAACGCCGGCAAACAGGAACCGTGAGACGATCCTATGGATCTCCCATTGATTCATCACCAAGTCTAGCAGCTGATCCCCATCACCCCGGTGTGCGATCTCCGCGAGAATTGTGTGCCCATCCGTCTTGAAGCGCTTCGTCGAAAAGGGGTGCGTAGAGTCGATGAACTCGCCCACTCGCGCGGCGGCAATCCGGATTGATCTCCAGCTGACGCCTCGGTCTCGAAATGCATCGAGAAACCGCACTTCCATGAGATCGGCAAACGTAAGAGCGAGTTCTCCGACCTCCCTCGAAAGGTCAGCCCTAACGATGGGTTGGGATCGCTTGACGTCACCACGGTAGGAGTATGAGTAGCCCTCGAGCCACCGACGGATTCGCGAGCGAGGAATACGCGTCAGTCGCTCGGCGTCGGAAAGCGAATACAGACCTTGGCCGATGTACCTGAAGTTTGACTCTTTCACCATGCGGCTAAGTTTGCATGGGCCGCGCCTGGCTCGCCAGCGCTACGAGGGTGACTGTGCGCTCGTCGGCACGGGAGATCCCTGGACAGCCGGTTTCGCGTACTCCCCGCAAGAGCGCTTCTGCCCCGCTGCTACGAACCGAGCGCTGACGCTTGCCTGTCCGTCCCTTTGCTCCGCCAGTGGCACTGCCACTGACACTGGATGAAGCACGAGGCCCATAAGAAGATGCCCCACACAGCCCCAAAGCCATGTGGGACATCCTCTTACCGCATGGGAAGTCGAGGAGTTGAACCTCGGACATCAGGCTTCCCAGGACCCCGTTTCTGCGCACGATTTGTGCGCACACGTTCACTTCGTTCGCGCTAAACGAACATCCTGCTCAGTTTCGCGTCGCCGGATGCTCAAGAAACGCACCTCGAGGAACATCTTGCGCGCCCGGATGCAACTACCAGACGCTCAACGCGCAAGGCTGAAGCGCCTTACGAAAGGGGGTGCACAGCAGAATAGGGGGGCGGCTTAGCGAGAGACCAGCTTCGTCCGTACCATGACCTTGTGTTTCGCATCTCCACTCGCGGACGCCCACAAAAGGTGCTCTACCCGGACAACCTCGAGCGCTTGGTCCTTGAAGTCAAAGCCGACGTCTCCCCATCCTCGCGGCTCAATCAAGTCACGGCAATTGATCGACATGAATGGTGCGTCCGAGGAGAACGCGACTAGCACGACGCTGTCGTCGTCGGGCGGATAGATTTCGAGCGTGTAGCGAGGGTTCATTGCAGGGCTCTCGGTTGGTAGAACGATTGTGGAGTTGACGCCGCGAGTGACTGTGCGCGAAGAGCGCGATAGAGCTTGTGCGGAGAATATCCTCCCTAGTGCTCGCTTTCGCGAGATCTCATTAGACTCTCGCTTCTGAGACGCCCTGAGCCCTGTCAACACCATCCCAAGGTACCTTGGGGTGTGCAGGTGTCAGATACGAGCACGGCGAGGACGGTAAGCTCCCGTATCTGGTAGACCGCGGAGCGTCGACTTCCGGCGGGGACGTCACCTAGTAATCACGCCGCCGAGCTGTTTAGTAACTCTAGGAACTCCACAAGATGGGCAAGACGCCCCGCCGAGGTCATAGCGGAGAGCTCGCGCAAAGCCCGATGGGGTCAGCTTGCTGCCCCGATGTACGCACGGTAACTCGCGACTGTCAGCTTCAAGTCGTAAACTCATCGCTATGTTTCTCCGCGATCTCGACCCGCGCCCCCTCGCTGACACCGCACCGGCTGGAATACGGCCGGCTGAGCTTTTCCTCGGACGAGGTGACGGGCCGCTCCAGGTTGCCGTTTTCGAGGCATCGCGAAGGCCGACGCGACCAGAACTCCGCGAGCTGCACGAAGCGCGCAAGCGTGGCGGGGTGTCCCCCGTGCTCATTGTCGTCCTTCATACTGCCGGCCGAGCGGCGATAGCCACTCACACAGGCCTCGAGGAGAGACTCCTCGACGACATTGAGGCGTCGCAAGCTGAGCGGCTCTGCGCGGCTGCTCTGGCGGTGCCGGACCGGCACGCTGCGTATCGAGTTCTTGACCACGCGCTGGGCCAGTTTGCATCGCCGGTGCCCGGACTGCGCAATGCCGGCCTGTTCGCCATGCACGAGCTGGAGCGCGGAGTGCCGGTGCGCGGCGACTGGGCTGCAGCGTGCCAAAGCGCGTCGGCACTCCTGCCGACTAGCGGACGGGCCCTGATCGAGGGACTCGGCTACCGGATCGAGCAACTTCCCGGCCCCGCTGCGGTTCTCGTTGGAGGCGCGCGGCACGTAGCGATTGCGATCTTCCTAGAACGGCCAGACCAGATCGAACCGGTGTCGGAATCTTTCGGGCAGCTATCACCGATCTCGTACGCGCTCGCCAAAGCTGACGAGAAGAACTTGGACTACGTGATCGTGGCGGCCGGCCGCTCGCTGCGTGTATATCCGGTGAAGCCGGGCGTGGGTACGGGGCGCCGCGGTCGCACCGAGACGTTCATCGAGTTTGATCTCACGATGCTGCGAGAGGCGCAGGCGGGGTATCTGGCGCTCCTCGCGTCGGCGGCAGCGTTGGCAGACGGTGGCAGCTTCTCGCAGATCCTCGCGACCAGTCGGGAGTTCGCCGTCGCACTCGGAGAGCGCCTTCGCGACCGCGTCTATGCTGACGTGCTGCCAGGCCTGGCCGAGGCGATGGTTGTGGCGCGGCGTTTCCGCAATCCATCGCCGGAGAAGCTCGCTGAGACGTACGAGATGGCGCTGCTGGTGCTCTTCCGACTGCTGTTCGTGGCGTATGCAGAGGATAAGGAACTGCTGCCGCTGCATTCGAACCAGTCGTATCGGCAGCACTCGCTCAAGGAGATCGCGCTTCGACTCGTCCGCGAGCTGGCGGAGAACGCCGCCTACGGTCGTGAGGACTTCTACTGGACGGAGATTTCGCAGCTCTGGCGCGCGGTTGATCGAGGAAATCGTTCCTGGGGCGTGCCCGCCTACAACGGCGGCCTGTTTGCAACCGATAGTTCGCCGGCGGCTGCGAGGCTGTCGGAGATCAGCCTGCCAGACGAAGCATTCGTGCCTGCGCTTCGCGCGCTGCTGCTTGACGAGGCAGACGAGAAGGGGCTGGCGCCCATCGATTTCCGGTCACTTGGCGTCCGCGAGTTCGGCACCATTTACGAGGGGCTCCTCGAACAGGAGCTAGCAGTCGCGGAACGCGACCTGGGAGTCGATCGACAGACCGGCGCGTACGTGCCAACGGCCAGAGGCGTCCCCGTGGTGGTGTCCGAAGGGCGCGTGTACCTGCACAACGCGTCAGGCGCCCGCAAGGCGAGTGGCGCCTACTACACTAAGGACTTTGCAGTTGAGCATTTGCTCGAACACGCGCTTGACCCCGCGCTGGACGACCATCTCGCGCGCCTGAGTGCGAGTCTTGACGACCGCGAGAAGGCGGAGCACTTCTTCGACTTCCATGTGGCCGACATCGCCATGGGGTCGGGCCACTTTCTCGTCGCTGCGATCGACCACATCGAGCGCAAGTTGTCGGGGTTCCTGGCGAACCATGCGCTACCGGGCGTGCGCTCGGAACTCGAGCGACTTCGCCTTGCCGCTCGAGAAGCGCTAGGCCAGGAGTACCGGGGCGACGCGATCGAGGACACGCAGCTGCTTCGTCGGCAGATTGCGCGTCGGTGCATATTTGGCGTTGACCTGAATCCGCTGGCCGTCGAGCTCGCTCGATTGTCGATCTGGATACACACGTTCGTGCCGGGTCTTCCACTGAGCTTCCTTGACCAGAACCTAGTCGCCGGCAACTCGCTGGTCGGGATTGCGACATTTGACGAGGCCCAAGCGCTGCTTGGTGGCGGCGAGGATCTCTTCAGTCTCTCGGCTGAAGAACTCTTGGCTGGGTCACGCGAGCCCCTCGAACGGCTCGGACGCCTGTCAGATGCGACTGTAGCCGAGGTGAAGGAGGCGAAGGCACTCTATGCAAAGGCCCGGCTCGCCATCCGTCCGACCGCAGAACTGTTCACTATTCTGGCTGCGGCGCGGATCGACACACCTCAGCCGGGGGATACGGCGAAACAGCGTGAGGCGCGACTGTCCGGCGCGGTTGGCTCAGGTCTCTTGCAGTCCCTCAGGGCACGCCAGCGTGACGTGTTTATAGAGCGGGCCTGCAAGCGCGCAGACAACGTTCTGGATGGCTTGGCCCCGCTGCACTTTCCTGTGGCCTTTCCGAGCGTATTCGTTGGAGGTCGAGCAGGTTTCGACGTGATTCTTGGTAATCCACCTTGGGAAAAGGCGCGCGTGGAGGAGCTAGAGTTCTGGGGCCGTCATTTTCCCGGCGTACGTGCCTTGGGAACGGCAGACAGAAACCGGAAGCTTCGGGACATTCGCGAGTCGCGTCCAGATCTGGTCGAGAAACTCGAACGGGAGAAACGAAGCAGCGAGACCTTTCGCGAGGCCGTGCGCTGGATGCCGGGTATGAACACGGGGCATCCAGACCTCTTTCGCGCGTTCCTCGCAAGGTTTCTCCAGCTTACGTCGCTGCGAGACGGTCGGATGGGCATCGTCCTGCCCGGTGAGGCGTTCAAGGTCCGCGGGGCACTCAGCGTGCGGGAACTACTGATCTCGCGCTCCAGTTCGCTGAGTATCCAACTCGCGACCAACCGAGCCGAGTGGCTCTTTGAGGGAGTTGATGGACGCAAGCTTGTTGCCTTCGTCAGCGCTAAGATGGGTCGCGAGCAGGGAGTGGACTCCTGGGTCAGCATCGCACCGGAGGTGCATTCTCGCCGAGTATTCGAGTCTACCGGTTCGTCCGAGGCGTCTTCGGTACGAGCGGAATGGCTAAGGCGATACTCAGACGGCTTGGTGGTGCCGATTCTACCGGCCAAGCGTTCCATCCAGACTCTCGAAAAGCTGATGAAGCACGAGAGACTGCGAGATCACGCGGACCTTCCAATCGTTCGTGTCTACGCGGACTTCGAGACCACGCGCGATAGCGACCGCTGGCACTCCGAGAAGCGCTATGGCGACTGGCCGGTGTTCAAGGGCGAGAGTTTCGATATTTGGACGCCGGATACCGGGCTGTACTACGGCTACACAGAAGGCAAGTCCATCCGTTTGGCTTCCTTCGAGCGAGTGCAGCGTGCGAACGCAAACTCCCCATACGCGTCGCTAAGCAGGGAGCGCCGCGGGGACGAGAAACGACTCGCTGTCCTCCGCCCACGCATCGCGTTTCGGGATGTCACAAACCGAACAAACTCGCGAACGCTGGTTGTCGCATTGATTCCGCCGAAAGTCGTAACCACGCAATCTGCGCCTTGGATTCTGTGGAAAACCGATGAGCCTCGACCGGCTGACGAAGCGCTTCTTCTTGGCTTTATGTCGAGTATCCCTACCGACTGGTGGATGAGACGGTTCGCCGAGGGGCATGTCGATCAGGAGGCGTTCGGAAGCATCCCGGTCCCGAGGACTGAAGCGAACAGAAGGGCGGCAGATACATCGCGTCGCGTAGCGGCACGGCTCGCCACGGTGGACGGACGCTACGAGGAGTGGGGCGCGCACTTCGGCATCGCACCAAGCGTCCCTTCACCGGATGAACGGCAGGACCTACTGGCCGAACTCGATGCAGCCGTGTCGATCATGTATGGCCTCGATGAAGGCGACGTTCGACACATCTTTGAGACCTTCCATGAGGGCTGGGATTTTGAGGAACGGTTGAACGCCGTGCTTGCACACTTCCGTCGCTTGCGACAAAAGGCGTAACCCAGCGCCCCGTCTCTAGCTGCCGTCAATGACGAATCCCGCCTCGCATCCACAGCCGGAGTTCATCGATAACCGTGCCGGCAACACGCTGGAACACGCTCTCGTCGCGCGCCTCGAGTGGCTTGCCGACAACCTCAAGACGCCGGCCGCCGTCTCGATCGCGACCGGGTACTTCAACCCCGAGGGCTTTGGCCGCGTCGCCGATGCGCTCGAGCGAATCGGCAATGTACGCCTCCTGCTTGGGGCCGAGCCCGTCACTCCACCCGCGCGAGCGGTGCGTCATCTTGGCGAACCACGCGGCGAGCGCTACGAATCCAAACGCCTCCGTGACGCCCTCGAACAGAACCAGGCTGGGCTTCTGCACGATCGAGATCTGCTTTCGTTTACACCGGCCACTCATCACGCCATCGAGCATCTGCTCGATTTCATCCGGTCGGGCAAGATGGAAGTTCGGCGATATGAGAAGCGTTTCTTGCATGGCAAGGCGTACATCTTCCAGGACGGCCAGGGCGCGGTTGCAGGCTCATCGAACTTCACGGCCGCCGGGCTGGTCTCGAACCTCGAACTGAACCTCGGCCAGTATCAACCGGCAGTCACGGGCAAGGTCGAGCAATGGTTCGAGGAGCTCTGGGCCGAGGCGGTGCCGTACGACCTAGCCGCCTTGTACGAGGCACGCTTCGCCGAGTACGACCCGTACCTGATCTACTTGCGGGTACTGTGGGAACGCTATCATGCAGAGCTCGACGAAGAGCGAAGCGGGGACGGGATTCTGCACCTGACCCGATTCCAGACCGACGGCCTTGAGCGGGCGCGCCGCATCCTCGCGCGGTACAACGGAGTGCTCATTGCCGATTCAGTCGGCTTAGGGAAGAGCTTCCTGGCCGGCGAGCTTCTGCGTCAGACGATCGAGCGTGAACGTAAGCGAGCACTCCTCATCGCCCCGGCCGCGCTGCGCGACGGCTCGTGGGCGCGATTCAAGCACCGCTTTCAGCTCGGTGTGGAGACGATTTCGTTCAACGAACTCGCGGATGACCGCTACCTCGGCGGCGAACGGCCGCAACTGCAGAGCCGACCCGAGGAGTACTCGCTGGTAGTGGTGGACGAAGCGCATGCGCTTCGAAATGCCGATACAAAGGGAGCTGCCGCACTGCGGCGGCTCCTGCAGGGGGACCCGCCCAAGCAGCTCGTGCTGATGACTGCCACGCCGGTCAACAACTCGCTGTGGGACCTGTACACATTGCTGGCCTACTTCACCGGCCACGACGCGGTATTCGCCGAACTCGGCGTCCCATCGCTTCGCCGTCGTTTTGAACAGGCGATGAAGGAAGACCCGTTCTCCCTCAAGCCTGACGTGCTGTTCGACATTCTTGACGCTACGACGGTTCGGCGCACCCGTCACTTCGTGCAGCGCTACTACCCGATGGACCGGGTGAAGATTGGCGACGAATTCCAAACGATTCAGTTCCCCAAGCCGCATGTGCGGTCGCTCGGTTACGACATGGAAGGGACTCTTCCGGGTTTCTTTGCCGAGTTTGCCGATTTGCTCGCGCCCGAGCATGGCGAGCCCGCGCTGACGATGGCCCGGTATGCTCCTTCGCGGTTCCGGCGCGATGCCAAGGCCGATGCGCGCGAACTGTCGCTGGTTGGACTCATACGGTCTGGGCTGCTCAAACGCTTCGAGTCATCCGCGCACGCGTTCGCCAACACGCTGGAGCGGATGATCGCGGCTCACGACCTGTTCCTCCGCGCACTCGACGCAGGGATCTTGCCGTCCTCCGAGCTACTTGGTGAGCTCACAGAGGTCGACAACGACGAATCTTGGGACGATCTGCTCGCCGAGGGCGAGCAGATTGATGCTCGCGAGTATGACCTTACGAAGTTGCGTGCGGCTGTCAGAAACGACCGCGCGATCCTGCTGCGCTTGATGACCCGCGCCCGGACTGTCGATCAGGGCAACGACCCGAAGCTGAAGCTGTTGGTCGAATCGTTGATAAAGATCGCCACGGAGTCCGAGCGAGATGGCGTTGGGGAGGCTGACGTTCGCAATCGGCGAAAGGTGCTGATCTTCAGCTACTTCGCCGACACGGTTGAGTGGATGGTGGAGTACCTGCAGGATGCGATCGCCAGGGACCGGCGGCTGGCAGCTTTCCGGGGCCGGCTGGCCGCGGTGAGAGGGATGGACAGTGTGATGGGTGTCGGACGACAGCACGCCATTTACGGCTTCGCCCCGATATCAGCAGACGCTCCTGCGGGGCTCGATGACGATCGCTTCGACATTCTCGTCTGCACTGACGTGCTGGCCGAAGGACTCAACCTCCAGCAGGCGTCGCGGATCATCAACTACGACCTGCCCTGGAATCCCATGCGACTCGTGCAGCGGCACGGACGCATTGACCGCATCGGGTCGCCGCATTCGGACGTGTGGCTGACCTGCGTGTTCCCCGATGCTGCTCTCGACAAGATGCTGCGGCTGGAGGAACGCATCCGCATGAAGCTGGCCCAGGCCGCTGCGGCGGTGGGGCTCGATGCTGAGGTGATTCCCGGCGTGACGGCCGTCGAGCAGAACTTCTCGGACACCATAGAGGAAATCAATAAGATTCGGTCCGACGACGCCTCAATCTTCGAACGGGGCGGTGAGGCTTCGAACGCGCACTCTGGCGAGGAGTACCGTCAGGAACTGCGAAAGGCCATTGCAGAGGGCCTAGAGCCAGCCATTCGGGCGCTACCCGGCGCGGCTGGGTCGGGCATAGCAATGGGCAAGGAGCGCGGGCATTTCTTCTGCGTGCGCGTGGATGACAAGGTGCTCATGCGGTTTGTGCCTCTGGCCGCGGACGGCGAAGTCGTGCGCGACGCCCTCGGCTGTCTCCGCCGCATAACCTGCGCGCCGGGTACCCCACGCGTGATGCCAGAGGACCTCCGAGAAGCCGCCTACGGCGCCTGGGAGCGCGCGCGGGCCGACATCGTGCGCGAGTGGCAGTGGTCAACAGACCCCGCGAATCTGCAGCCGAGGGTACGGCCCATCTGGCGCGAGGCCGCGGCGCACGTTCGCGCGAATCGACCGGAGGAGATGTCTCTGGAGGAGGGCGACAGGATAGTCGCGGCGCTCGAAGCCCCCCGTGGCATACGCGAAGAACGGGCTCTTCGTCAGGTGTTCGACCGCGAGTCCCTTAGCGGGGAGGAGACCACGCGGCACGTGGCGAAGTTCGTGCGCGAGTACGGGTTGCAGCCGTGGAAGGCACCGGAGCCGCTGCCGCCGATCGATGAGGCGGATGTTCGCTTGGTGGTGTGGATGGCGGTGGAGTCCGCCGCCTAGTCACTCTCAGCATCGCTGCGGTTGCTTGAGCGGTGCTTGACGTGGACGCTCCCGCGGAGCTTCCGCGGTAACTGGAGGTCGATCCTTGGCCGGTTCCTACATACCTGGGCAATCTCCCGTCGAAGCCGTTCGTAGGTTACTCGATGATTGGCCGAACGACTTTGATGAGTATTGGCGTGGTGTTCTCGAGGTCGAGGGGGCTTCCTACCTCGAGCAGGAGGCGGAACGCGAGCGCGTGCAGCGCCGGCGTGAAGTACTGGAACTGTGTGGACTTGCTCCACGAGTAGTACACGCGGTGCTGGCCCAGAAGCTCACGGCTGAGGTCGAATCCGAACTGCGGCGGTTCGGCGATGGCCTGACCCGCATCGAGGCGCTAGACCCCCGGCGGCTCCTTCTAGTACCAGCGATCAACCTCATATGGCATCACTACGAACACACTCTGCTCAGCGAGGTCTTAGGCCGGATTGAGAAGCGCGGCGAGGTCGTGCGTCGTGAAGCATTCCAGCGATTGCTGCTCAATGTGCTCGAAGAACCTCCGAACGAGATCGCTCTCCAGTATCTGCGGCGCGTCGCCTGGCTCTACCTGCTGGGCCTAGAGGAAGAATGCGTCGCCATGTGCCGGGTGGTACTCGAATCGGCGCTCAAGTTCAGAATAAGCGCCTCCGTGTGTGAAAGTGTGCTTGAGCAACGACCTGTCGAGCTGTGTTCGGGCAGAGAGAAGTCCTATAGCCTAGAAGCGCGAATCATCGTCGCCGCGATGCTTCGCTATTGGGACCCTCGCCCCTGCCCGTGGGACAGGACTGAGTTCACAAGCGAGGAAGGCAGAGCTCATCTGATCCGCGAAACCGGCAATCAGGTCGTTCATCCGAGCGTCCAAAAGCAGGCTGAGGGCACTGCACACACGGTGAACGCCTCGAAATCCGTGATGGACCTCGCTCATCTGCTTCGCCGTCTGTTTCGAGACAGCGGAGGATTCCCTCCCTACGCAGAAGGTTGAGCAGACGATCAGCTCTGACAGGCCTATGTTGATCGTCGCCTGCCAAGAACCAAGAACTGCCATTGATTGTCGATGTCGCGCGATCCCCCGCAGGGGCTTCCCCGAGCCTCAATGCTCCGACGTGATTCTGAGCACTTTCATTCCTGTGATGACACGCTGTCGGTCGCGTCCAATAAAGCTGCGCTAGGCTCGGCAGCCTTCTCAGGGTCGCCTTCGCACCATGGAAGCAGCGCAAGCGGACTGCTATCGTCGAATCTGAGAGCATCTCCGCTACCGGGCCGAACCGCCATTGGCCTAACGCGGTCGCGCGGAATCGTTATCGGACTTCTGCTTTGCCCGACGAAGGTCTCTCGCAACCGAGCGTAGTTCAGGCATCGTACGCCGGCAAACCACGGCTCGAGAATTGCCTCGAATCCGCGCAGCAGCTGCAATGATGCGGTGGTCTCTACGTTCGTGATGGGTGTCGGCTTCAACTCAGCCCACGATCCGTCGAGCAGCGCCTTCTTGTCGGCGGCTGTTAGCTTGCGGTCAATTGCCGGCGATTGAAGCAGTGCCGCGCGCCAAGCGCGCGCCGAGACCAGGGCGAAAAGGGCTGACACCAAGTAATTGAGAACGCCTGACTGTGTTTGCTCTCCAAGCGCAAATCCGCTGCCCGCTTCCGACGCAGCCGGGTCACTGGCAAGGCGACCCAGATCGCGCTCGCACGCGGAAACACACCTTTCAAGAAGACGCTCAGTCGCAAGCTGAAGCCGAGGACTGAGGGGAAGCTCGATCTGTGGCGCAGCTACCCCGAGTACGGCCTCATCGTCGATAGGCTCCCATAGGAGCACCAATGCCATCAGGGGAAGCGCTACAGCCTGACCTGCGAGCCAGCCATCGGGAACGGCAAGCAGCGTCGCGAGGCCAGTGCGGATACTGCGCCTGCACGTACCAGTCGGACGGCCGCGCAGCAACTCACGGACCGATTGCCGACTGACCTTTCCGCGCGTGGATGTTGAGAGATCCTTCGCCAGCGCAGCCATCCCGTACTTGCCCCGATAGCGGCCGAATTCAACCGCCGCACGAAGTCGGTCCCGGGCAATGGGAACTCGCGGATCACCGGCATGCTTTCGACGCAGTTCTTGTCGAACCGACAAGGATGGTCGCAAGAATCCATCTCCTGAAGAGAGCAGTGTAATACTACGCGCCATGTCCACGCTGACAACACGTAACGATCGCCGAGGTGGCAATCATCCCGTGGGAGCGCTCCGTCCAACCGACCTTCTCTCAGTCGGTGAGGCCGCAGGGCTTGTTCGTCGATCGCGACAAGCGGTGCACAGGTGGGTCGCATCCCGCGTCTTGTACTCACGCGTGGTTCTGGGAACCCGGCGGATTGCGCTGCGTGACCTCGTGCGCTTCGCGCGAACCAGGGGCATTGCTTTGCCGCGCGTCGTTCGGCGCGCGATGACTCCAATCGAACCAAGGAGGTGATTTGAATGACACGCCCATCGCGCGCGGAACTTGCGGCGGAATGCGAAGAACTCCGAGCGGCCTTGCTCGACGTGCAATCCGTGCTTGACGAGCTGCTCGACGAGGACGGGGCCGAATCCGACGATGACGCGGCCGCCGCTGGCGATGCGCTGGCTGAGTTCGACTTGGACTCGGACGGAGTGGACGAGGAAGACGAGTAGACGGATCAGAAGCCGGCGACGTCGAGGAGGGTCAGAGTGTTGGATTCGCAACCGAGTGTTGAGCAGGCTGCAGCCGTCGCTGAAGAGCGACACTGCGAGGTGTGTAGCCGGGTTCCTGAGAGCCTCCCGAGCTACGCGGGCGCAGACCGGCAACGGGATGCGGGGGACGTATCCGGTGGGTGCAACGCGGCCTGCCGGGTGCGCCCCAGTCAAAGGCTATCCGGGGGTCCGGGGGCAGCGCCCCCGGAAGACCCAGCCAAGAACCGGAACGA
>DASXUN010000009.1 GCA_036504815.1 Gemmatimonadaceae bacterium
CGCCGCGCGCGCCCAAGGCCCCGACATTATTCGCTGAACTGGACCTCCGGATCGGCGCTGGTCAGCGCGGAGAGGGAGCGCGGCATGGCGCTGCTTCGCCACGGGGCGCGTACTTTCGGTGACATTCAGTCGCGCAGCCGCTCGTATCGTCCGCCATGGTACGACACCGATCGATTCGCGCGGCATCGCGCGTCGCGACATTGCCAGGGATTGCTTGTAGCCCATACGGGCTACAACTTGCGTGGATCCCGCATGCGGAGCAATCCATGGCGAAGTCGGCGACCGTACGCGCCCGTGTGGCGCCCCAGTTGAAGAACCGCGCCGAGCGAGTGCTCGAGAAGCTCGGACTTTCCGCGACGACAGCGATCACGCTGTACTACGAGCAGATCGTGCGCCGCCGGGCAATCCCCTTTGACGTCGCCCTGCCGAACGCGACGACGCGCCGGGCGATGCGTGACGCCGAAACGGCGCGCGGTCTCTCTACAGCGCGCGACGTTAGGTCGCTTCGCGCGCGGCTTGAGGCCGATGGGTAGCGCCCGGCAACCGGCGTTCACGGGTCAGTTCAAGCGGGACTTCCGCCGCATTCGGAAACGTGGCTGGAATGTCGAGCGGATCGTCTTCGTTCGAACCGGCTCGCACGCCGACCTCTTTCGGTGACAATTGCGATCCGCCGCCGTGGCTGAGACGCTTCTCGCGTGGCTTCTAGTCGGTTCCGCCGTCCCCACGGATCGCCGCGATGCTTCGGGGGAGCGGCACGGCGAATACTGGAGGGTCATAGACGGCGCGCGCGGCAGCGCGCGCTCGAAGACCCGAGAATTTCGTCGGGACGCTCCCCCGAAGCAGCGCGGCCGCGTCCCACGCGACGCCTCTGGCCCGTCGCGCGGGCCGATTAGATTGCGGGATGCGCCAGCTCACCCTCGACGTCGAAGTCACCCGCGGCGATACCGTGGAGTCGCGCCATCGCGTGCACGCCGCGGTGGTCGAGGGCGATGAGCTCGTCGCGGGCGCGCGCGATCCGCACCTCGTCACCGCCTGGCGCTCATGCGCCAAGCCGTTCCAGGTGATGCCGCTCCTCGTCTCGGGCGGCTTCGACAGGCTGGGATGGGGTTCCGAGGAGCTGGCGCTCGCCTGCGCGTCGCACGGCGGCGAGCCGGAGCACTTGGCCATCGCCGCGCGTATGCTCGGCTCCATTGGCCTCGAGGAGGGCGACCTGGCCTGCGGTCCGCACGAGCCGCTCTCGGCACGCGGCGCGCGGCTCTGGCGCGAGAGCGGTCAGCCGCTCACCCGCCTGCACAACAATTGTTCGGGCAAGCACTCGGCGATGCTCGCGCGCGCCGTCACGATGGGGTGGCCGACGCACGGCTATCAGCGCATCGAGCATCAGGTGCAGCGCTCGTGCGTGGGCGAGGTGGCGTGCTGGAGCGGCGTGCCGCTGGACGACATGGGCGTGGCGGTGGACGGCTGCGGCGCGGCGGTGATGATCCTCCCGCTCGACCGGATGGCGCTCGCCTACGCGCGCCTGGGCGCGGCCATCGCAGCGGGCGAGGAAGTGCCGGCGTGCATCGCCGCGGCCATCCGCGCGCACCCGCACCTGCTGGGCGGCACCGATCGGTTCGACACCGTCATCCTGCAGGAGACGGCGGGGCGAGTGATCGCGAAGGTCGGCGCCGAGGGCGTGCACACGGTGATGATCCCCGAGCGGCGCATCGGCTTTGCGGTGAAGGTGGAAGACGGCGCCATCCGCGCCCAGCACGCCGCGGTGGTGGCGATGCTGCAGCAGCTCGACGTGCTCCCCGAACTCCCGCCGGCGCTCGCGCGGTATGCGAGGAAGGCGATAAAGAATACGAGGGGAGAAGTTGTTGGGGAGCTGAGAATGGCTTAGGGGCGGAATGCGACAGAATACGACAGAGTGCGACAGAGTGCGACAGAGTGCGACAGAGGCGCCGCGAGAGATTCGCTGGCGCCTCTGTCGTACGCTGTGCTATTCCGTCGTACTCTGTCGTCTTCTCCTACTTGAACTGTACTTGTAGCAGATACTGTCCCTGCTTCGCCATTCCCATCGGGAACTTCCACTTGGGCGTCAGCTCGTTGAAGCACTTGTCGACGACGGTGCCGGCCTGGGAGGTCCACTGGCTGGTCTGCACGCGGACGACGTCGGAGCCGACGACGCTCATGTGGATGTAGAACGTGGCCGTGCCGGCGAGGTACGGATCGATCTCGCGGCCGTTCTTGAAGCACTGCGGGCTCGCCTGGACGTACTTGAGCAGCGAGTCGCGCATCTGCACGCTCCCCACCTGCACGTTGGGGCCGTAGTTCTTGGCGACTTCGCTCACGCTCTTGGCGCTGCCGAGCACGGAGTCGGCGAAGGCGGCCTGGCGCTTGCGGTACTCCTCGGCCTGCTTGATCTCCCGCTGCTCGGGCGACAGGGCGGCATCGGCGGAATCGCCATCGGGCTTCACCTTGTCACCGCCGCAGGCGGCGGCGGTCAGCAGGGCGATCAGGGATAGCGTCGTCAGTCGATTCATATGCATTGGGTCGGTCAGCTCTGGTGGTGATGATGTATCTTAAGGAGGAGGGGGCGCGAGAGACAGGGTGCGGGGGCCTTCTTCCCCTGATTTCTCGTCTGGCGACCCTGCTGCGTTTACCCGCTACCGGGTGGATTGTTTCGATGACGGATGGCGCCACTCCACCACCTATTCTCACCCTCGACGCGGCGTCGCGCGCGCTGGTCCGCCTGTCGGCGCGCATCGCCGGCGGCTCGGAACTGGACGTGCGCGCGGCGCTGCGGGAGACGATGGATGCGGCGACGCCACCGCTCTGGGTGGAGGAGCTGATTCTGCAGTCATATTTGTTCTGCGGGTTTCCGAGAGCTTTGAATGCGATGAGAGAGTGGAGAAGGGCGTTACGGAACGGGGAGGGGGTAGGGGCTAAGGGACGGGGGACGGGATTGGGGACGGGGGACGAGATTTCGCCACAGTTTCTCGCCGAGGGCGAGGCGACCTGCGCTCGCGTGTACGGCAAGTTCTACGACAAGCTGCGGCACAATATCGTCGCGTTGCATCCGGAGCTCGACCACTGGATGATCGTGGAGGGATACGGCAAGGTGCTGAGCCGGCCGGGGCTCGATCTCGGGCGGCGGGAACTCTGCATCGTCGCGGCGTGCGTGGCGTCGGGGCAGGACAGACAGCTGCATTCGCACTTGCACGGCTCACGGAATGTGAGTGTGCCAGACTCGGTGATAGGCTTCGCCCTGGATGCGCTGGAGGGGGTGGTTGAGGGGGCGAATTTGGAGCGAGCTCGAGGGCTATGGCTGAAGGTGCGGGGGCAGTGAGGGGGGCGGGGTGCGGGGGCTTGGTGAGGGGTGACGGGTATGGTGCGGGGGTGGGAGTGAGGGGGGCGGTCACCACGAAGCCGCGAGGCGAAGCGATGGGTCTCAAAAACACGAATACTTGAGGGGCGCGCGGCGCCCCGAAAATTTCGTGTTTTTGAGACCCATCGCTGAGCCCCGCAAGCGAACGAACGAACGAGCGAACCAGGGAACCGAATGTTCATTGATAGAGTCACGGTCCGAGTCGAAGCCGGCACCGGCGGCAGCGGGTGCACCAGCTTCCGCCGAGAGAAGTTCGTCCCCATGGGCGGGCCCGACGGCGGCGACGGCGGGCGCGGCGGCGATATCATCGTCCGCGGCGACACCAACCTCGGCACCCTCCTCGACTACACCTACCGCGACCACTGGAAAGCCGAGCGCGGCGAGCACGGGATGGGCGCCAACAAGACGGGGCGCTCGGGGAAGGACGAGACGATGCCGGTTCCGGTGGGGACGGTCATCAAGGACGCCGACACGGGCGAAGTGCTGGGCGAAGTGCTCGAGCACGGCCAGGAAATCACCGTCGCCAAGGGCGGGCGCGGCGGCAAGGGGAATGCCTTCTTCGTCACCGCCACCCACCAGTCGCCACGCGAGTGGCAGCCGGGAGAGGAAGGCGTCTGCCGCAACCTGGAGCTCGAACTCAAGCTGATCGCCGACGTGGGGCTCGTGGGCCAGCCGAACGCGGGGAAATCGACCCTGCTGAGCGTGGTCTCGGCCGCCCGCCCGAAGATCGCCGATTATCCGTTCACCACCCTGCAGCCCAACCTGGGCGTGGTGCAGCTGAGCGATCACCGGACGTTCGTGGTGGCCGACATCCCCGGCATCATCGAGGGGGCGCACGAGGGGAAGGGGCTGGGGCTGCAGTTCCTGCGGCACATCGAACGGACGCGGGTTCTCGCCTTCCTGATCCCGATCGACAGCCTCGAGTGGCAAGAGGAGTACGACAAACTTCGGGCAGAGATCATTGCATACTCGCCCGAATTGGCCGCGAAACCGCACTGCGTGGTGTTTACGAAGTTGGATCTCTGGGGCGAGCAGATGACGCCGGAGCTAGAGACGCAGGGGGCGTTCGGGGTCTACTCGATCTCGGCGCCGGGGCGGATGGGGCTCGACGACCTCAAGCGTGCCTGGTGGACGAAGTTGCTGGAACTGAAGCGGGCAGGGTCCGTCTAGCGAGGGGCGGCGCGACTCGGAGGCTCGTCCTCGCGAAATTTTCGGGCCTGCGGCCCTCAAGTATTCGCGACGCCGAGCCCCCGAGCCGCGCCCGAGGGGGACGGGGTTGCCCTCCTCAGCCCACAACATTCTTGGGGGGACGCGTGGCGTTCGCGATCCGCGTACTGACACCGAGCGATGATCGCTGGCCCCGCTCGCTTAGCGATCTCGCCAGGCCGCCGGCGCAGCTGCACTTGATCGGGAACGCCGACCTTCTGGCGGCACCCGCGGGACTGGTCGCGATCGTCGGCACCCGCGCCTCCACACCATATGGGGAACGGGTGGCGGAGGGCCTCGGGTACGCGTTCGCGGCGGCGGGGGTGCCGGTGGTGTCGGGGCTGGCTCGGGGGATCGATGCGGCGGCGCACCGAGGGGCGCTGCGGGGCGGGGGGCGGACGATCGCGGTACTGGGGACGGGGGTGGACGTGCCGTACCCGGCCGGGCACCGCGCCCTCCACGAGGCCATCGCCTCGGCGGGGCTGGTGATCGCCGAACAGGAGCCTGGATCGACGGCCCATCAGGGGTCATTTCCGCTCAGGAATCGCCTAATCGCCGCGCTGGCGCGATTGGTGATCGTGGTTGAGGCGCCGCATAAGTCGGGGGCGATGAACACGGTAGAGCAGGCCCTGGGGCTCGGACGGGCGGTGGCCGCCGTGCCGGGGCCGATCGACAGCCCGCAAAGCGCCGGTTCGAACTGGCTGCTGGGGGCCGGCGGGCAGGTGATCTGCACGGTGGACGACGCCCTCGCCCTGATGGGTGTGCACGCGTCGACCCTCCCGCCGGCTTCCGATCTGGAGCCCATCGAGGCCGACGTGCTGGCCGGGGTCCCCTCCGGCGGCGCTTATGTGGACGAGGTGGCAATAAACAGCCGACTGCCAGTAAGGCAAGCCGGCGTGGTGCTGACTTCGCTCGAACTGAAGGGGATGGTCTGGTTGGGCTCGGACGGCCGGGTCAGTCGGCGGATCTGAGGTACGTGGGCCGGACGGGCAGGGGTGTCTAAGAACTAAACAGTTTAGCGGGGCTGGTGGCGTCCTGGTTCGGGAGGCAGGACCGAGGGCAGGGAGCGCGGAGCGGGGTGGCTCGGCTGCCGACCTCGGCGGGGCTGAGTCTGCGAGGTTTGGGCGGTGCTCCAACGAGTCATTCGCGGTGCCGTCGGTCTGGTCGGATGGAGATCAGCTACGGCTCACGTAGATTCTAGGTATAGATTGTAAGTCGCTATAAAATAGCTATTTGCGAAATCACTTTAAGTGATTCTCATCGAGTCGTTTCTGGTGGTTTTGGAGGTTTTGCCGGCTTGCCTGCCCCGCCGACTGCGTGGGCGTCGTCCTGCCCCACGCCGCACCTGCCCGTCCTGATCCGGTCGTCCCGCTTCGCACTCGAGGGCTTGAGCTGATGCCTGAGCCAATACTGAAGACCGGTCCGCATTCCCTGGTCGCCTGCCCACCGCACGTCTACATCCACGTGCCGTTCTGTGCCAGGCGCTGCTCGTACTGCGACTTCTCCATCGCCGTCCGGCGGCAGGTTCCGGTGTCGCGCTTCATAGACGCCATTAAGGCAGAACTGGTAACACGGGGGGTCGGGCCGTCGAGCGGACCGCTCTTGTCAGTCTACCTCGGCGGCGGAACTCCGTCCAAGCTGGAAGCCGGCGTCGGCGACATCACAAAACTGATTTCCACGGTCTCGGGACAGCAACTCACGCAGCTGGGCGAGGTGACGGTCGAGACGAACCCGGAGGACATCAATCCCGCCGTCGTTCGCGCCTGGCGCGAGGCGGGAGTCAACCGCGTCTCGCTGGGTGTGCAGTCGTTTGACCCCGAGGTGCTGGCCTGGATGCACCGGACGCACACGGTGGAGCAGGTCGCCGAAGCTGTCAAAATTCTGAACGGCGAGGGGATCGGCCGGCTCTCCCTCGACCTGATCTTCGCCCTCCCCGATTCTCTGAATCGCGACTGGACCCGCGACCTCGAATCGGCGATTTCGCTCGATCCGGGGCACCTTTCGGTCTACGGACTGACGGTCGAACCACACACGCCGCTGGGGCGGTGGACCGACTACGGGCGGGTGGCCGGCGCCAGCGAGGAGCGATACGAGGCGGAGTTTCTGGAGGCCGACCGGCGGCTGGGAGCCGCCGGTTTCCATCATTATGAAGTCTCCAACTACGCCCGCCCGGGGGCGGCCTCCATCCACAACTCGGCCTACTGGACGGGGGCGTCCTACCTCGGGATTGGTCCGTCCGCGCACGGCTACGACGGCGAGGTCCGCCGGTGGAACGCCCGCGAATACGCGCGCTGGCTGGATCTGGTGGAGCGTGCGGTGGATCCCATCGAAGGGGACGAAACGCTCTGGCCGGCGGAGCTGGAAGCGGAACGCATTTATCTGGGACTGCGGACGGCGCGCGGGCTGCGCGCGACGGAGCAGGAGTTCAGGCTCGCCGAGCCGTGGATCGCCGCGGGGTGGGCCCGTCGCGAGGAGGATCGGCTGGCGCTCACCCCACTCGGCTGGCTTCGAATGGACGCGCTGGCGACGTCGCTCGCCCGTTCCTAACCGAGGGGGGCACGTGGGGCCAAGGGACTCGTCCCGCGAAATTCTCGCGCCTTTGGCGCTCGAGTATTCGCGGGACGAGCTTCCGAGGCGCCCCGCAATCACAAATCCCTAGTCCGCCGAGCGCGTCGACCAGCATGCGAGCGTTAGCCACTAAGTTGACAAAGCGCTGAAGTCATTGTATTCATTGAACTTATGTCGACCGTCGAGCTTTCCGAACGCGAACGGCAGGTCCTTGAAGCGGTCATCCGGTCATATGTGGAAACCGCCGAGCCTGCGGGGTCACGCGCGCTGACGCGCCGGTTCCGGCTGGGGGTATCGCCGGCGACGATCCGCAACACGATGGCGGATCTCGAGGAAAAGGGATTCCTGTCGCATCCGCACACCTCGGCGGGGCGCGTCCCGACGGACAAGGCGTATCGCGTGTACGTCGATTCGCTGATGCGGGTCACCGAACTCGCGCCGGCCGATCGTGAACGGCTGGTCGGCGGTATCGCGCAGGGGAGTTCGGCCATCGAATCGATCCTGCGCCGCGCGGCGCAATCGCTTGGCGTGCTCACGCAGGAACTGGGCGTCGCCATCGGCCCGCGGCTCGATCAGATCGTGCTGCAGCGGCTCGAACTGGTGCGCGTGTCGGGGGAGAAGCTGCTCCTGGTGCTGACGCTGCAGGGCGGGACGGTGCGCACGGTCTTCATTGAAGTGCGCGGCGAGATGGCCGACACGGTGCTGATGGAAGTGCAACTCGTCCTGAATGAGCGGCTCGCCGGAATGTCGCTGGCCGACATTCGCCAGTCGCTAGGGATGCGCCTGCGCGACGTGTACACGAGCGTCGAGAGCGGCGAGCTGCTCAACATCTTCGTGCAGGAGGGGAATTCGCTCTTCGACATTCCCGCTTCCACCGAGGAGAGCGTCGTGCTGGGGCAGGCGTCGGTGCTGGCCGACAAGCCGGAGTTCGCGAGCGGCGAGGCGATGCGCAAGCTGATCGCGCTCACCGACAAGCAGACGCAGCTGGCGACGCTGCTACGGCAGCGCGCGCAGGCGGGCGGCTTGTCGATCACCATCGGCGCCGAACACGACAACGCGCTGTTCGGCGGACTGACCGTCGTGACCGCCGAGTATCGCGCCGGGGCGCTAAGCGGCGTGATCGGGGTGATCGGCCCCACGCGGATGCCGTACGAGAAGGTGATCGCGGTGGTGCGGCACGCGTCGCAGCTCGTGGCCGACGTGCTGCGGTAAGGCGTGCGATGAGCTTCGACGTTCCGGTTCTGCTCGTGGCGTGGCGCCGGCCGGAGACGACGCGGCAGGTGCTCGACGCCATGCGCGCCGCGGCGCCGACGCGGCTCTACGTGGCGTGCGACGGTCCGCGCCCCGGCAATACCGCCGATGCGCAGGGCGTGCGCGCCTGTCGCGCGCTGATCGACCGCGCGATCGACTGGCCGTGCGAGGTGCAGCGATTGTATCGCGACACCAACCTGGGCTGTCGCCGCGGCGTGAGCGGCGCCATCGACTGGTTCTTCAGCCAGGTCGACGAGGGGATCATCGTCGAGGACGACTGCGTGCCGCACGCCGATTTCTTCGGGTACTGCGCCGAATTGCTCGAGCGCTATCGCGACGACGAGCGGGTGTGGTGCATCAGCGGCGACAACTTTCAGGACGGCGCGTGGCGCGGCGACGGCAGCTACTACTTCAGTCGCTACATCCACGTCTGGGGCTGGGCCACGTGGCGCCGCGCCTGGCGGCACTACGACGTGGATCTCACGGCCTGGCCCGAGATGAAGACATCGGGCCGCCTGAAGGAGACGTTCGACGACGCCGACGAGGCGCAGTACTGGAGCGACGTGTGGGACCGGTTGCGCGCTGAAGGGATTCCGGACACGTGGGACTATCAGTGGATCTTCGCGTGCGTGCGGCACGGCGGACTGACGGCGCTGCCCAACCGGAATCTCGTGCTGAACGTCGGCTTCGGCGCGACGGCGACCAACACGCCGAACGCGGCGTACACGGCGCAGTCGCCGGTGCAGGGGATTCTCCCGCTGAAACACCCGGTGAGGGTGACGCGCGACGCCGCGGCCGATGCGTATACGTTCGAGCATCACTTCCACGGCACGGAGCGGCGGCGCGCGCGGTCGCAGTGGCACTGGCTCGCGACGCGCGTGATGACGGCGGTGCGCGATCCGCTGCATTATCCGCGCAAGGCATGGCGGCGGGTGGTGGGATGACGCCGCTCTCGGTGCTGCACGTGGCCTATGCGGACGTGATGGGCGGCGCATCGCGCGCGAGCTACCGCATTCATCGCGCGCTGGTGGACCATGCGGCGGCGCTGGGGATCTCGTCGCGGATGCAGGTTGCCGTGAAGTCGTCGGCGGACGACACCATTGCGGACGGGGCCGCGGCGCGCTCGCGGCTGCGGCGCAGCGTGCGCTACCACCTGCATCGTTGGCGGACGCGGCGCTTTGCCACCACCAGCGACGCCTTCCATGCGATCGCGTGGCCGTCCACCGGATTCGGCGCGGAGCTCGCCCGCAGCGACGCGGATCTGCTGCACCTGCATTGGCTGGGGCGCGACGTGCTGTCGGTGGAGGAGATTGGCGCGCTGCGCCAGCCCATCGTCTGGACGCTGCACGACATGTGGCCAATCTGCGGCGCCGAGACGTACAGCGACGACCGGCGATTTGCCGACGGCTACACGGCCGTCAACCGACCGTCGTACGAGCGAGGCCCCGATCTCAATCGGTGGACGTGGCAGCGCAAGCAGCGCGCCTGGCGGCGGCCGATGCACCTGGTCTGCACCAGCCAGTGGATGGCGGATCGGGTGGATCGGAGCGCGCTGATGCGTCATTGGCCCGTGTCGGTGATTCCGTATCCCATTGATCTCGCCGCGTACGCGCCGATGGAGCAGGGTGAGGCGCGCGCGCGGCTTGGACTGCCGGCCGACGTGCCGATCATCCTGTTTGGCGCGATTGGCGGCCTGGCCGACCGGCGCAAGGGCGGCGATGTGCTGCTCGACGCGCTGACGCGCCTGCGGCGCGAGGCGCGCATTGGCGGCGGCGATTTCCATCTCGTGGTCTTCGGGCAGGACCAGCCGACGGACGCGCCGCGCGTGGAGTTTCCGGTGCACTACGCGGGGGCGCTGCGCGACGACGCATCGCTTCGCCTGCACTATGCGGCGGCCGACGTGATGGTCGTGCCGTCGCGCCAGGAGGCGCTGGGGCAGACGGCCTGCGAAGCGATGGCGTGCGGGACTCCCGTGGTGGCGTCGCGCGTGGGCGGGCTGTCCGAGGTCGTCGCGCATTGCGAGACTGGCTATCTTGCGGGGCCGCAGGATGCCGGCGCGCTGGCCACGGGGATCGAGTGGGTGCTGTCGGACCGGGCGCGGCGCGCGGCGCTGGGCGCTTCGGCACGAGCAGCGGCGGAGCGGCGCTGGCAGCCCGAGCGGGTGGCCCGGCTGTACGCGGATGTGTATCACGAGGTGCGGCGATCCATCGGCTCGTGAGCCGGTCTCGCCGCCGCGATGGACTCAGACTGAGGATGGCGCATCGGAATGGCTGATTTCTACCAGGTGCTCGGCGTTGATCGCGGCGCGAGCGACGACGACATCAAGCAGGCGTATCGCAAGCTCGCGATGAAGCATCATCCCGACCGGAACGGCGGCTCCAAGGACGCGGAGGAGACGTTCAAGGCCGTGACGGAGGCGTACGACGTGCTCAAGGACCCGCAGAAGCGCGCCGCGTACGACCGGTATGGCGAAGCGGGACTTCGTGGCGCCGGGGGCGGCGCGGGCGGATTCCATCACGTCGACCTTTCCGAAGCCCTGAACATCTTCATGCGCGATTTCGGCTTTGCCGATTTCTTCGGCGGCGGCGGACAGCGTCCGCAGACGGGGCCGAGCGCGGGCGCGGATGTGAAGGTGGACGTGAAGCTCACGCTGGCCGAAGTGGCGACGGGCGTGGACAAGATCGTGAAGCTCAAGCTGCTCGACCCGTGCGAGAAGTGCGGCGGGGCGGGGGCGGAGCCAGGCACGAAGCCGACGCGGTGCGTGACGTGCGGCGGCCAGGGCGAGGTGCGGCGCGCGCAGCGGTCGTTCTTCGGCAACTTCGTGAGCGTGGCGCCGTGCCCGACATGCGGCGGCGAGGGGACGATGATCGAGCGTCCCTGCAAGGCGTGCCGCGGCGAGGGGCGCCAGCGCGGCGAGCACGAGATTCCGCTGAAGATCCCGGCCGGCGTGGCGAGCGGGCAGTACATGCACCTGCGCGGCGTGGGGAACAGCGGCGTGCGCGGCGGTCCGCGCGGCGACGTGATCGTGCTCTTCGAGGTGAAGGACGACGACCGGTTCGAGCGCGACGGCGAGGATCTCTACACCGAGGTGCTGGTGACGTACCCGCAGGCGGTGCTGGGCGCCGACATCGAAGTGCCCGGCGTGCTGGGGCCGCTGAGCCTGCGCGTGCCCGCGGGCACGCAGAGCGGACAGGTGTTCGTGCTGCGCGGCCGCGGCCTGCCGCGCGTGAACGCGACGGGCACCGGCGACCTGCAGGTGCGCGTGCAGGTGTGGACGCCGAAGGAGATGACGGCCGAAGAAGAGAAGCTCATTCGCAAGCTGCACGAGGTGCAGGAACAGCCGCCGGTGGCGAGGGAGAAGGGGTTCTGGGAGAAGATGAGGGAAGTGCTGGGCGCTTGAACTGCTGATTGAGGATATGGAATTCGGAATTGGATTCAGGAATTCGAATTCGGATGGCGATTGGCGATTACGGCGGCGCTCCGAACTTCGATCACTCACCTCATCTGCTTGCATCGCCAATCGCATTCCTTTATCGAATTCCTGAATCCCATTCCGAATTCCCAATCCTCAATCGTCTGTCATGTCACTGACCCGCCTCTCCATCACCCCCAGCAACGCGGCCCTGCGCGACTCTGTGAGCGCCGTGCTGTTCGAGGCGGGCGCGCAGGGGTTGCAGGAGGACGGCGAGGCGCTGGTGACGGTGCTCGACGCGCACGGGGCGAGCGCGCTGCTCGACGCGTTCGTGACGGCGGTGCGCGCGGTGGATCCGGCGGGCGTCGTGGACATCGACGTGCTGCCGGACGTGGACTGGAGCGTGGCGTGGCGAT
This sequence comes from Gemmatimonadaceae bacterium, assembly GCA_036504815.1. NCBI lineage: Bacteria > Pseudomonadati > Gemmatimonadota > Gemmatimonadia > Gemmatimonadales > Gemmatimonadaceae > Gemmatimonadaceae bacterium. The sequence goes on from DASXUN010000009.1 coordinate 12,224, forward strand.
CGCGCATCACGGCGCACGACCTGGGCGCGATCACGATCGCGCCGCCGTGGCTGGCGGCGCCGCTCGATCCGGCGCGCACGGTGGTGATCGAGCCGGAGATGGCATTCGGCACGGGCGAGCACGAGACGACGCGCTGCGTGGTGCGCCTGATGCCCGGCGTCATTCGCGACGGCGATGCCGTGGCCGACCTCGGCGCGGGCTCGGCGGTGCTGGCCATCGCCGCGGCCAAGCTGGGGGCGCGGCGCATTGCCGCCATCGAGCTCGATCACGACGCCATCGCGAACGCCGAGCAGAACGTCGCGGCCAACGGCGTGGCCGATCGCGTGACCGTGATCGAGGGCGACGCGGCGGTGCTGCTGCCGCTCGTCGCCCCGGTGCGCGTGGTGCTGGCCAACATCCTCTCGTCGGTGATCATCGAGCTGCTCCCGATCATCGGCGCGGCGATTCCGGCGGGCGGCGCGGCGATCTTCAGCGGCATTCTCGTGGCGGAACGCGATGGCGTGCTCGCGGCGCTCGAGGCGGAGGGGGGATGGACGCTGGCGGCGGAGACGAGTGAGGGGGAGTGGTGGGCGGGGGTGGTGCAACGGAGCGGAACGGGGAGGGGACTGGGGGCGTAGGGACGAGGGTGGGGGTGGGCGAGGGGGGACGGGGCTTCGCATTCAGCGGGGCCCTTTTGCTGTCTGGGGGTTGGCGCGGCAAGTTTATGAGACGAGGCGCGACGATTCGCCGTGCCGCCCATCTGCCATCCGCCATCTGCCATCCGCCATCTGCCATCCGCCATCACTCTCTTGTCACTCCCAACTTTCATAACAACCGACCAACTGGCTACAGATGCCAGCCTTACACTCGGCGAAGACGCCGCGCATCACATGCGGGTGCTGCGGCTCGAGGCGGGGACGCGCGTGCGGCTGGCCGACGGGCAGGGATCGCGCGGCACGGGGACGGTGCTGCGCATCGCCAAGCGCAACGCCACCGTGCACGTGGACGAATGCGTCTTCACCGAGCCGTATCCGCCGGTGCACCTGATCGTGCCGATTGCCGATCGCGAGCGGATGCTGTGGCTCGCCGAGAAGAGCACCGAGCTGGCGGCGTCGAGTTGGCGGCCGGTGCTGTTCAAGCGCTCGCGCTCGGTCTCGCCGCGCGGCGAGGGGCCCACCTTCCAGCAGCGCCTGCGCGCGCGGATGGCATCGGCGCTCGAGCAATCGGGCGGCGCCTGGCTGCCGCTGCCGTATCCGGACGCGACGGTCGAGACGTGCATCGCCGCCGCCCCCGAGGGGGTGCGGCTGATGCTCGCGCAGGATGGCGAGCCGATCGTGCCGCTGTTGCAGGGCGATATGCAACTGCCGGTGACCATCGTCCTCGGCCCGGAAGGCGGGATCGAACCGGCCGAGCTGGAGACATTCGTCGCGGCGGGATTCAAGAAGGCGTCGCTGGGATCGTCGCTTTTGAGATTCGAGACGGCGGGGGTGGCGGCGGTGGCTGTTGCAAGAGCGGTGCGAGGCTAAGCCGCGGGCGGAACGGGGACGAGACTGGGGGCGTAGGGACGGGGGAGGAGAGTGGGGACGAGGGACGAGTGGTGTGCTTACCGCGCTCTCGACTTCGATCTTCCACGAGACGGAACCTCTGCGCGCTCCGCGAGCTAATACAACTGGAGGCTTGATGTCCTGTTTGTTCTGCAAGATCATCGCGCGCGAGATTCCGGCGAACATCGTGGCCGAAGACGAGCATTGTCTCGCCTTTCGCGACATCAATCCGCAGGCGCCGACGCATATCCTGGTCATTCCCAAGGTGCACGTGCCATCGCTCAACCAGATGGACGATCCGATGATCGCGGGGCGGGTGCTGGCCTTTGCGCGCGACCTCGCGACGCGTGAGGGGATCGCCGAGCGCGGGTATCGCGTGGTGATCAACACGAACGCCGAGGCGGGACAGACGGTCTTTCACTTGCATGCGCACCTGCTGGGCGGCCGCGCGCAGGGGTGGCCGCCGGGATAATGCACGCAAAGCGTGAAGGGCCGGCGAGCGACGGCACGACCGCGGGCGACACGACGTCGCGTTGGCGTCGGCGGTGGGGCGTGCGAGTGGCCGTTTCGATTGTGCTTCTGGTGACCATCGTCGCCGGCATCGTCGCGTGGGAGTTCCGGGACGAGGGCGGGGCCGCGCCGAACTACTTTGCCCGCGACCCGGTGCTGCGCGCGGCGCCTATTCGCATCTATCGCGCCGACCGCGCGCGCGCCTTCCTCTGGTTCTTCGGCAACGACCTGGGGTTCTGGGGGGCGCAGCAACGACTGGCGGTGTCGCTCGCCGGACGCGGCGTGGACGTGGTGGGATTCGACCTGCGGGCCTGGCTCGCCACGCGTCCGCGCGAGTCGGCGCCGGAGAGGGCGCGCGCGTTTCGCGAGGCGATGGCGGATCTGATATCGCGCGCCGAGCGCGAGCTGGGAGACAGCACGCTGCCGGTCGTCGTCGCGGGGCATTCCGTGGGGGCGGAAGTGGCGCTGTATATGGTGGCCGACCGTCCGCCGCCGCGGCTGCGCGGCGTGGTGGCGCTGTCGCCCGGGTCGCGCGGCCACCTGAGGATCACGGCGGCCGATCTCGCGTTCGGCGAGCCGACCGAGCCGGGGAGCTTCGCCATCGACTCGGTGCTGCACGCCATTCGCGGCGACTTGCGCGTGGCAATCGTGCGCGGCGCGAACGACCGGCTCCGCAGCGTGGACTCGCTGCTGCTCGCCGAGCGTCCCGAAACGCGCCGCGTGGTGATCCCGCTGGCGGCGCATTCGATGAAGCGGCTCTTCATCGCCGGCCCCATGATCGAAAAGGCAGTGGAGTGGGCGGCCGGGATCGAAACGACACGCCTTGTCACCCGCAGGTGACACAAATCGGCCGTCTCAGGGCGAGGCGGCGTGGCACTATCGTTGCTCCCTTCAGGGTCAGAGGCCGCGAGGCTGTCCTCAATCCTGGAGGCCGTATGACACTGACTGGTGTGAAACGCGCGCTGAAGCGCGTGGTGCCGATCGCCGCGACCACGCTGACGCTGGGCGCCTGCTACGACGATCCGTTCTCGCCGTACTGGGATCGCGGCACGTACTACCTCGCGTACGCCAACAACCGCCCGGTGCCCACGATCGTGAGTGGCGGCAGCCTGCCGGGAAGCCCGCGCCTGGAAGTGACTCGCGGTTCGCTCACCCTGCGTCGCGACGGCTCATACGCGCTGCTGGTGGAGGTGCGCGAGTGGAGCGGGACGGGACAGTTCTACGAGTGGACCCGTGCCTACGCGGGGACGTACGAGTATGACGACCGCACCCTCTGGCTGGAGTACTACGATCCGGGCGACTACTACTCGAGCGTGATGGTGGCCAACTGGCGGAACGGCCGCATCGAGGTGGTGGTGCCGAATGTGGATGGGGGGGAGGATGTGCTGTGCGTGTTCGATTGACGGAACGGGGAGGAGGTGGAGGTCTGGCGAGGGGCGAGGGGGGTCGGAACGAGGAGGGAGGTC